>JAEUWE010000403.1 GCA_016791465.1 Pseudobdellovibrionaceae bacterium | reverse complement strand
GCCGTGTACGGTGGGACCGACCGGTGGGAAACGCCGTTTCGTCAGAATAAAGATTGCTCCGTCGTCGATGGGTGGAGCAGAGCGAACGCTCACTCCCGATCTCACGATTGACTCTGTTCCGAATGCCGTTGTGGCGGAGCGGGCCGAGTCGCTACAGGGTTTGCGTGCTTCGAATGTGCTTCAGGTGAACACCAGTGCGCCGAATGTTCTTTCACAAGCGAATCTTGAGAACCTCTTTGCGAGCACCACGCGTTTCAACGCGTTGACCGCTTTGGTTGATGGCACCAGTTCTTCGTATGTGAAATCATCGGCTTCAGGCGCACAGCTTCCGGTGATCACTGGCGCGCCAAGTTCACCGGCGCAGGGAGCGATTTGGTACGATACATCTGATCATCTTTTGAAATATCGAACGGGCCTCAATACGACGATCAGCCTTGGCACGGGGTCAGGAACGGTGTCGAGTGTTGGCTTTACCGCGCCGGCGGAATTGAGTGTGACTGGCGCGCCAGTGACGACAAGTGGAACCATTGCGATGACGTGGGCTGCGCAGACGACGAATAAAGTTTTTGCGGCGCCCGATGGTTCGACCGGTTCTCCATCGTTTCGTGTCTTGACCGCCAATGATATTCCATCTCTCCCGTGGTCGAAGATCACGAGTGGTACACCGACGACACTTGCTGGCTATGGCATTACTGATGCTGTAACCAATGTCGGCGGCATTCCCTCAATGCAGGCCGGTCTTGATGCTGGAAAACCAGCGGCGGGAACAGCGGGGCGCGTGTACTTTGCCTACGACACGCAAAAAATCTATCGCGATAGTGGCGTGACGTGGACCGTGATGTCGATGGGAGCACCGGCATTTTCGGATATCACGGGATCGGTCGCACTTTCGCAGTTGCCGATCGTGGATTTCACTAAAGGCGGTACCGGACTCAGCGCCGGAGGTGCGGCGAACCAGGTTCTTGGTATGAACGCGGCCGGAACCGCGGCTGAATATAAAACGGTGACGGCCGGCGCAGGCGTAACGGTGACTCACGGGGTGGGCACGGTGACGATTGCAACTTCAGGGGCTGCGCCAACTGGAAGCGCTGGCGGAGATTTGAGCGGCACGTATCCCAATCCCGGTGTTGCAAAGATTCAAGGTGTGGCGATTAACGCCGCGGCTCCAACGACTGGACAAGTGCTTCGCTATGGTGGAACCGAGTGGGCTGCTTCGAATTTCTCGATTGGAAATTTGCTGACGGCGGCCGGAGCGCAACAGTTCTCGGGTTCGGCGACATGTTCGTCGAGTCAGACGCTCACTTGGTCTTCACTGACCGATACGTTTACATGTACGAATATCTCAGGTCTTGACGCAGGCGTCATTACAGCGGGGACGATTGCCGATGCCCGACTTCCTGGTTCTGCCACAGCATGGACGGTGAGTGGTGGTGATGTGTATCGATCGAGCGGAAATGTCGGAATTGGTACGACAAGTCCAACGACGCCACTCATGGTTGAGAACAATACCGCCGGTGCAACGATTGCGACTTTAAAGGCAGGCACGGCGTACAACGGATCTTATAAACAGCTTTCAATTGTCGGTGGCGCGGGTGGAGAAACGGGATATTGGTCGACGAGCCAGCTCTATGTGACTGAACTCGGCGGGGGCTTGGGCGGAGCCGGTTCTACGACAACCGTGCGTGGCCAGGCTTCGATTTCTCCGCGGATTTACGGTCGAACAACGCAAGGTTCAGGCGTTGGCGTTCTTGGTTTCAACGTCGGAGCGAACAGCGCTGGTGCGGCCGGTGTTGTGGGCCTTTCTCAGGCGAATCCTGGCGTTCTCGCCGAGGCACTTGGAACAGCAAATGACTCACTGGTTGCGTCGAGTCGTTCGGTAACCACTGGACGCTTGGGATATTTCGAGCATGCGACGTCGGCATACACTGGCGACGCCTTGCAAATGAATCTTGGACAGGGAACCGGCAGCTTCACTGGCAATTTCTTAAATCTCCAGAAGGCGGGTGCCTCTCAGTTTGTTGTGAAGCACGATGGTTCAACTGCGATCGGTGTTACGACTCCTGACACCAAGCTCCACGTTGTCGGAACCTCCGGCACAACTTTGAAAATCGTCGACGGCAACGAAGGTGCGGGTAAAGTTCTAACTTCAGATGCGAATGGTGTTGCCTCGTGGTCGACTCCAAGCGGAACCACCCAGTGGACGACGACAGGAAGCGATATCTATTACAACACCGGAAATGTCGGAATTGGTACGGCAACGCCGACACGTCGACTTCAGGTGGAGTCAGCGTCAAACAACTTCACGGATGCTGCAATTATCGTGAAGAACACAAGCAACACCGCAGCCGCTGGAGCCTTGCTGACATTGCAGTCAGCGACAGCAACGGGCACAATCGGAGTCTATCCGGCCAATAGCACAGAAATTCTTGGCGGTGGCGCCTGGGCCAATCGCATGGTTATTGATGGCTCGAGTGCAACAAATGGAATTGAAATGTACATGGGGGCGAGCGGAAACTTTCGTCTTCGCGGGAGCACGGGATCGTTCGGAATCTTTTCTCCATCCTCGTCATACCTGATGAGCACCAATTTTGGAATCGGAACAGCGACGCCGAGTGCTGCACTTGAAGTGGCTGGCCAGGTGAAGATCACGGGAGGTTCGCCTGGCGCAGGCAAGGTGTTGACCTCGGACGCCGCGGGTCTTGCATCGTGGTCGACTCCAAGTGGAACCACCCAGTGGACGACGACAGGAAGCGATATCTATTACAACACCGGAAAGGTCGGAATTGGTACCGCCACACCGGTGAACACGTTGGATGTTTATCGCGCGAGTGGCACCGCTGTCTTACAAGTGGCGTCGCAAACAAGTGGTTCGCCGGGCGCTTCGAAGCTCGTTCTCGGAGCGGACAACTCCAACAGTGGTACTCCCTACAAAGGAGTCGAGGCGACGTACACCGGCTCCAGTGGTAATGACATTTTCTACATGAATGGATTGTCGAGTGGTGCTGCGAGTAATCCGTTCTTGTGGTCGAATCCGAACAGCTCCGTTGGTCGGGTGGGAATAGGCTCTGTGAACGGCATTTATACGAACAATGTCGATGCGGCACTGACCGTTCAGTCGGGCAGCAATGTGTCGGGGCAGTGGGCCTTTGATGTGTTCAATAGTTCAAATACAAAGCTTTTCGGTGTTCGTGCTGACGGAAATGTTGGTATTGGATCGACGTCACCGGATACCAAACTCCATATCGTCGGTACGTCCGGCACGACCTTGAAGATCGTCGACGGCAATCAGGCTGCCGGCAAAGTTTTGACGTCCGATGCCAACGGTGTTGCATCGTGGTCGACGCCGAGCGGAACCACGCAGTGGACGACGACGGGAAGCGATATCTACTACAATACTGGCAAGATTGGTATCGGAACGAGCTCTCCTGCGTATCCTCTCGATGTTCGCGGCTCATGGCCAAACCAAATCACAATCGGAGCAACAGGTGCCGCTGGAAGCATCGGTCTTCGTCGTGGATCAGAAGGTGCGATTACTGGAACTATCGGTATGGATTCTGCCGGTGGCCAGGATATTAAAATCTGGAATGGCTCGGGATCTGGTTCGATCAATCTCGCGCTCGGCGCACTCACGTATCCGGCGTTTACGACGTATCTAACTGATGCGAACACGAATGCGCGTTCGGAATTTAACTCTGTGCTGAAAGTGAATGCTCCGCCAGTCGTGCCGGCTGGTGGTCAGAGCGACTCTGCCGTTCTCTACTATGACGTGACGGCGCAGAAGCTCAAAATTTCTGAGAACGGCGGCGGCTTTGTTAATTTGGTCGGTGGCTCATCGCAGTGGACGACGACGGGAAGTAATGTCTACTACAACACTGGAAAAGTTGGTATAGGTACGACCAATCCCACAGGTGGCCAGCTCCATGCATACAGTCCTACAGGTGGGTTGCCGGCGCTTTATGGCAGTGCTTACTACGGTGACGCATATGGTGCATTAGGTGAATCAACTGGATCGTATAGTGCCTCGGCCGGTGGAGGAGTTGGCGGGAGAGGCTTGGTTGGTGTCCGGGGTATCTACAATGGAACCACGCAGGGTGGTTCTGCGATTATTGGTCAATCGACTTCGGTTACTACGGGTGGAAACTTACTAAAGCTTCAGCAATCCACATCAAGTTACTCCGACACGGCTTTCTTGATGGATTTGGCGAGTGGCAGCGGAACATTCACTGGAAAATTTCTTGATTTTAAAAACGGTGGGACAAGTAGATTAACTGTCGATTCATCCGGCAACGTCGGAATAAATACATCTGCGCCCGATACAAAACTTCACGTTGTCGGCACATCGGGTACGACGTTGAAAATTGTCGACGGCAATCAGGCGGCTGGAAAAGTGCTGACGTCAGATGCGAATGGCGTTGCTTCATGGGCGACACCGACTTCCAGCCAGTGGACGACGACAGGTAGCGATATCTACTACAACACCGGTAGTGTTGCGATTGGGGCGACAAGTGCAACGGGCACTTTGGATGTCACGGGTACGGGGGGAATTAACTACTATCGGTCGGGTGCGGGTTCGGTATTGTCGATGCGTGATTATGGTGGCAGTTCACCGATGTTGCACTTCTCAGGAGTCGATAGTTCTGTTCCTGGCTATATCAACTCGGCCGGTGCAATGCGGGTCTATACGGGTGGAGCGAATCCGGGTGCAGGAACATTGGGGCTGAACGTGTCTGGCGGCACAGTCGGTGTTGGAACAACCAGCACGTCGGCGACATTGTCCGTTGTGGGAGCCGCAGGAGTGAGTGGGGCACCAAACGCGTTGCCGGCACTCTCTGTTACGGGCGGCACTGGCTACGCGTCGGGCAACGGCAACGGTGGCGGAATTTCGCTGGTCGGAGGAGCGGGTACAGGTTCTGGTACTGGTGGCGATGTTACGATCTCGAGTGGTAACGGTAACGGAGTTGGTTTCACGCGGGCTGGAAACGTGAGCATCACCGCAGGTCAAGGCTATGCGGCATCATCGACGACGATTCGGGGCGGAAGCTATGGCGTAAGCGGGCCGAACTCCTCCTATCTGTTGTTGGGTGGCTCTGGATCGACAGTCACAGGTGCCGTGACTTTAAGCTCGGGACCATCGGACTCGTCAGTTGGAACAACGGGACCCGTGACGATTCAGACTTCAAACGTTGGTGCCGGATGGAACAGAAGTGCTGGAACGCTTTCTTTGATTGGAGGAAGCGGTGATGGTACGGGGTCAGGTGGTACGATCAACATAACAGCTGGCGCCGGTGGTGCGACGAACGTCAATGGTTCGAATGTCGTACTCAATGGCGGCGCTAAAGGCGGAACGGGCGCGGATGGAAACGTGATTCTTGCGGGGACACGAGGTTTTGTCGGTGTCGGTACGGCGGCGCCCGGAGCTCCGCTCGACGTGAAAGGTAAGACGAGCGACAACTCGGCCTATGCTTTATTGATCAAGAACTCTGGTAACTCCAATATTTTGCGAGTTCGAAACGATGGCTATTTTGAGAACTCGGGTACCTTTAGTCTTGGTTCCGGCGCGAGTTACGGAACGATCTATGGCTTTGGTCTCCAGCGAGCTGGAACTCAGATCTGGGATTCAGGTACGAATGGGGGCGTTATTATCGGTCCAACAAACGCGGTACAAACGATGTTTGTTGGAACGCAAGTCGGAATTGGCACAACATCTCCGGATCAGCTGCTCTCGGTGAATGGTGATGCGTCGAAGGTCGGCGGTGGCTCATGGCAAACATTCTCGGATGCGCGCTTGAAAACGGTGAATGGGCCCTTTACGCGTGGCTTGGCTGAAGTTCTTGAACTGCAGCCGGTCTCGTATCACTACAATGATCGAAATCCAGCTGGGATTCCGAACAACGGCGACCACATCGGATTCGTCGCGCAAGAAATCGAAAAGCAGATTCCAGAGGCGATTTCTCATAGCAAAAAAGGGTTTTTGATGGTGAACAACGATCCGATTCTCTGGACGATGTTCAATGCGATCAAAGAACTCTACGCGATGATTGTCGGCACTGATAGCGAAGTTGAAAAGCTAAAAGCCGAGAACGCCGAGCTCAAGGCGCGCGTTGACAAGCAAGAGGAAGAGCTTCGCAAAATTAAAGAGAAGCTCGGAGTGGAGTAAGTCTGATTGCGCCTATGCTAAAAATGGCCGCCATTTTTAGCATATGACGGAATGTCCGCTCTAGGCACTAAAGAGCGTTTCAAGAATATCTGTCCAATGAAGACAATGAACGCCGTCCACCAGGCTTCGAGTTGGGTCTTGACTGACATAGAAGACCTTCGTCGGCTTTAGCGGTTTGGCAACTCGTGCGATTCGTGCGACATCAATGGGATCGATTGAGTCGGTTGATTTTATTTCTACAGCGAAGACTTCGCGTCCCCGATGGAGGATGAGGTCAAGCTCGCCTCCCGCCGTAGTTTGATAGTGTGAAAGCCCATAGTCCAGACGGTTGTAGCTGTTGAGACGGAAGCATTCACAGATGATGAAATGTTCGAACGCTTGGCCGTAGCTCGAGGTCCTGGGGGTGACCTCCTGTTGAAGACTCCGCTCGAGAGCTTTTTTTACGCCGAGATCAAAGAGATAGAATTTGGGTTGAAGCTTGACTGATTTTCGGGATGATCGACTGAAAGCGGGGAGAAAGAATCCCACGAGCGTGTCTTCTAGAATTTGAAAAAAGGACTGCGCCGTTTTTGTATCGACGTCGATGTCACGTGCGACCTTACTAAAGTTGAGTGTCTTGCCATTCTCCTGCGCTGCAACCTCAAGAAAACCGCGAAAAGCCTGACCGTTACGGACGATTTGCTCCTGGAGAATCTCTTCCTTCAGATACGTTTGGCAATACGATCGCAGGTACTCTGTCCGCTCTTCATCTTTCATATAAACGACACTAGGCAAGCTGCCCCAGCGCAAAACGAGATCAAGAGAGAACCGCTCGCCAAGTTCGCTATAGGTGAAGGGGTGCATTTGATAATCGAATGCGCGTCCAGCGAGAAGATTGCCTGAGCCTCGCTTGAGTTTGCGTGCGCTGGAGCCGGTCATGATGAATTTGTAGTTGGCGCTTTCGATCAACTGATGAACGACGTCGAGAAGCTTTGGAACCTTTTGGATTTCGTCGATGACGACCCAGCGAGGGCTTGGTCTGATTGCTTTAAGGTCCGCTGCCAGGAGATCAGGATGGCTCGAGTAGCGAGACTCCCACTTCTCCTCGAGAAGGTTCACCGAGTGAAACTCTTCGCTGAACTGTTCATTGAGGTAGGTCGACTTGCCTGTTCCCCTTGCTCCGAATATAAAAAAACTGCGTGTTTTCAGTGGCTTAAATACTCTATGGATCATACTCCATATTTTGGACCAATTTATGGAGTATGGTCAACGCAAAAGGTACAATGTACCTTTTCGGTGGTTCGCGGATTGAAGGCGAAAAAAAAACCCGCCGTGGGGCTGGCGGGTTGGGAAACTTGGATCGTTCCCCTTCGGTTGGAATCCTCTCAGCTGTTGCTCAAGTGCTTCTCGTCCTCTGGCAGACTGGCTGGCATAACACAGATTTTGATGGCGGGTCCTTGCCTGTGCGTTAGCCCCTGTAGCTTTGCGTCCCACTCTTTCAAGTGGTTTGCCCTGAGCAAAGAAAGGATTAGATTAGTTTGCGATAAGGCCTCCTTTTAAAGTGTCCACCTTATGCTTCCTTCCTTTTGAGCACCGCTACTCAGGCGGTGGATCGCAGGCCCCTGATGGTCTGTATCTCATACTTCCCCCTTCAGGCGATTCCTTCACCCATCGAGCGGACTCCATTCTGCTCGTGATTCAAGAATAGCGCGCTGCGCAAGTTTCTTAAACAGGTCTCGGCGTTTCGAGTCGAAGTGAGATGACTGGTGTCTCAAATTTGGAGGCTATTCCCTATGAAGATGGAGCCAGCGAGTGTCAGCTCATATTTCTTGCCGCTTCATCGACTCGAGAACGGGCTCAAGAACAGTTCAATTACAAGTCGTTCGTCGACCACCTCTGTTTGGAGATCCGCCGTCTCAAACTGAGTCGGCGATTTTTCAAACAGAATACGCGAGTTGAACAGCTGTTTGCGCATTAGACTCTGTTTAAACTCTTCAACACTCGGCCTGCCGGTTGCACTACCTATCCGTAACGAACTTGTTTCGGGGGTGATGCTGATGAACAAATATACGGTGCTCGCTGCGGTAGCGGTTCTCATACTTGGCTTTCAAAACTGCTCAAACACGACGAGCTTTGATGCTTCGGGCTCGCTGATCGCGAAATCCGGGGTCGATGATACGACTGGAAATATTGATGTACCGGCGGATGTAACACCCGACAGCCCGACAGATGTTGGAAATAACGACGGCGCTGTCATCCCTGTGCCACCACCGTCAACGCCGCCGTCTCCCGGCACACAGCCGCCGAGCTATCCGCCGGTGGTTGATCGCGAACACAACCACGACCATGATCACGATCACGATGGCGATCGCGACGATGATGATGATAAAGAGTGCGTGAACCGTGGACCTGGAAATGGTGGCGGCCGCTCTGATGATGATAAAGATGACGATAGCAAAAAGAATCCGGCATCATCTGAACTTGTCGCTTGTATCCTTGAGGGACCTGGTAGTTCGGTTAAAGTCGCATTGAATCGGGCTGGCTTATCTGGTCAGCACTCGGCCAGTGAATCTGTGTGCATGTCAGAGAAGGCGTGTCTGACTGTCGTGAGTAAAATATTGCCCGTGAAGAGCGCCGAGAAGCGCGGTTACTGCAGTCACAATCCAAACGTGGTTTCAATGACCGATGCCGAGGTTGAAGCCGCCGTGAACCAAGAGTTGCTCTCGAAAATGGTGTCTTCACGTTAAAAGGTACATTGTACCTTTTGGCGACTCGCCGCAAAAACCGCCGGTTCACCCCCGGCGGTTTTTTGTTTGAGCGCTAGGCGCGGTTTGCGATGTTTCAGATCGAGATGGTCTCATTTATCGACGACAATCTTTTTGGCTG
Source organism: Pseudobdellovibrionaceae bacterium (assembly GCA_016791465.1). Lineage (GTDB taxonomy): Bacteria > Bdellovibrionota > Bdellovibrionia > Bdellovibrionales > JAMPXM01. Next base: position 1,777 of record JAEUWE010000403.1, on the reverse strand, counting down.
AATCTGTCGGTTATACAGCTGCTAAGCAAATAAACCGATGAGCAAGTCATAAACACGTGGTGCGCGAGTTGCACACTTGTGAAGTGCCTGGCATCCACAGCATGGCATGCTGGTCGCTGAGGTCTAATGAGGTCCGTTGAGGGGTTGGGGGGCGTGTGAAGAAGTACTATTGGATTGCGGCCGTGGCTGCAATGATGATCGGTTTCCAAAACTGCTCGAACAGCACTCAATTTGTTTCCGATGAGTCCAATATACTCAAATCGACAGGGGTTCTCGCGCCAGTTGCGTCTGACTCTTCAGAGAATGACAGTTCTGAGAATACGGATGTTGCTGATGATAGCGACGCAGGTGATCCTCCATCCATGCCATCGCCGCCGCCGGCGATGCCACCAGTGGCCGAGATGCCACCAGCACCGCCTGCTCCTCCTGTTGTGCCGGTTCCGGTGATGTCGCCAACGCCTTCGCCAGTTGCATCAGTTCCGCCGCCGGTTGAACACGACGAGGACGAGAACGAGCATGAGCACGAAATGGAAGATGCTGATCGCTCGTACGTCTGTATTCTTCAAGGTCCAGGAAAATCGGTGAAGGTTGGAATCGTCAGCGATGTTCTCGGCGGAGGCAACTCAGCGGCGGCTTCTGTTTGTATGTCGAAGCGAGCCTGTCTTGAGCTGATGAGCAAGAAGTTCCCAGTCAAATCTGCAGAGAAGCGCGGCTATTGCCCAGCGAAGAGTCCGAATGCTGTGAATATGTCTGATGCTGAAATCAAGGCGAAGCTTCTCGGACAATAGTAAAAAGACAACGCCGGTGAGCTCGCGAGAGCAGGGCCACGCGACAATAGTTTGTGCGACGACGCAAGCCGGTCGAGCAAACGAGTGGCCTCGCACTCCAAATTAAATCAGTCGGGCTGCAATTTCGGAAAAGGCCTTTGCTTCGTCTGATGTGGGATCGCCTTCGACGACGGGGATTCCCGCTTCGGCACCAATGCCGACTCCCGGGTGGAATGGAACCTCGCCAATTTTGGCGATTCCGCGTTCGCGGAGCCAAGAGTCCATTGCGCCTTTGGGGAACAGCTGCACGCGCTCGGTCTGTCCTGGCGGAACAAACCAGCTCATGTTTTCAACGACACCGAGAAGTGGAACTTGAACTCTCGCCCACATGTCGATCGCCTTTTTGACATCCATGAGCGCAACGTCTTGTGGAGTTGAAACGGCAATCGCACCAGAGAGTGGAACTTTCTGCGCGAGAGAAAGCTGGATGTCTCCGGTTCCGGGTGGAAGATCGACGAGAAGAACGTCGAGCTCACCCCAAGCGACGTCGCGAAGGAATTGGTCCATGGCTTTAAAAAGCATCGGGCCGCGCCAGACCACGGCGAGGTCTTCGTCAATAAGATAGCCAATACTCATCAGTTTCACTTTGAAACGCTCGAGCGGAATCAGCTTCTTGTCGGCGCCAATCTCGACTTTCTGATGGAGCGTGCCGCTCATGCGAGGTAGCGACGGGCCATAGATGTCAGCGTCGAGGAGGCCCACCTTAAGGCCGCGCTTCGCGAGCGCCGCTGCCAGGTTGACCGCGACAGTGCTCTTGCCGACGCCGCCTTTACCGCTTGAAACTGCAATGATGCGCTTCACTCCTGGGATTGCTTGCTGCTGTTCAAAGGGGTTCATGGTTGCCATCGCGGACCTCGTCTTCGTTTCACTTCTAATTTCGTCGTTTCAGTTTGAGACGGAGTTTTAGCCGCCTCTCGAGTGCACCGAAAAGAGAGGCGTATGAGTGTGCT
>JAEUWE010000387.1 GCA_016791465.1 Pseudobdellovibrionaceae bacterium | reverse complement strand
ACATCGGCGACTGGCGGTCGGCTTGTTCCTGCTATCGCGACAGGGATCACCACCTCCGACCTTGGATTCTTTGGCTCATCGACAGGCGTTGCGAATCAATACTACTACCAAGCCAATTACCAACTTTCCCTCTATTGGCTTCTCGGCAATGGAATCTTTTGGGGCGGAAAAATCTCACCAGGTTTTGGTCTCGGTACGATGTACACCGTTCGCTCGTTTAAAGACGAAGGGGCGACATCAGAAGCAAAGTCCGATGACTTCGCCGCCGGCCCCGCCCTTCGCCTGCATTGGATCTACTTTGACTCAGTCTACCTCGGACTCGATGCGATGTGGGGCCTCCGCAACATGGCCAATATCACGGCGCTCGCTTATCAGGACTACACCTGCTTATCGCTTGGAGTTGTATGGTGAAGTGGCTCCTGCTGATCGCCCTACTTTTTTCTCCACAGGTCGAAGCCAAACAGCGCGACTTTCACGCTTTGGCCGCATTCTCGACAACCTTCACCTTTCCCGGCAGCGTTCGCGTCGGCTGGGGAGAATGGGAACTCGGAAAACTGACACCGGCATCGTACGGATTCGACAAAATTTTCGACTTCAATGATCACACCTACTCTACTTTTGGCTTTGCCTACTCGAACAACATTGGACTCTACGGCGGGGTTGGTTTTTCGTATAGCTGGTATGGCTTTGGCATTCGAGGCGAGCTCACAACTGTCTTCGACGTCTCCGGATTTTCGCAAGGAGTGGGCGTTCTAGGAGGAAGCTATGGCTTCTAAAAAAACATTTGTTTTCTTAGGACTGGCGGCTTTTGTGAGTTTCGGATTTCGCGTTTTCCCATCAGGCAATCAATGGCCACTCGATAAGTCCACCACGGCCACTTCGAAAATCTTTGTCGTCTACCCCTACGGCAGTCGCACAATCGAAAACGATCTTCCTTCATCAGACCCATCGTCAGGCTCAACCACGACTTCCATCGACAATTTGATGACCTCGATTTTCAACGACTACAATAGCGTCAGTGCCTCATTCCTCGTCCTCGCAGGACAATCCGATACGGATTTCTCCGCAAACTCCGCGCAACGAACAATCACAATTGAAGAAGCAGACCCCAACGGCGCCTCCTCCGGCGGAGAAGCCCAGCAAGCGCGAACTGGCGGTCAAGTCACAAGCTGCTCAATTAAGCTCAAAGCTCAGGTTTTCGAAAAAGCCAAAACTTTTGTGACCGCGGTCACTCATGAGATCGGCCACTGCCTGGGGCTCGATCACCCACAGGAGATCACCAAGTCGGTGATGTCCTACTTCCAATCAGGCGATGAAATTCGCCTCCAAACGGACGATCAGATGGGAATGACCTATCTGTATCCCGTCGACTCGGCCAAAGCCAAAGAGACGGCGACGCTTGGAATGTCCTGTTCGCGAACTCAGTAAATCTATTAGGAGTGTGCTTACTCGGAGCAATCCGTATCACTCGCTCAAACAACAGCGCCAAAGAGCGAACCGATTCCCGCCGTCACCGCCATCGCAAGCGCTCCCCAAAAACCAACGCGCAGCGCCCCTTTTAAAACACCAGAGCCACCGACCCTAGCCGCCAGCACCCCAAGCGAAACTAAAAAGAGCAGCGACGAAAGCGACACCATCGCGATGAGGCGCTCGGGCGGCGCAACGAGAACCATCAAGAGTGGGAGAGCGGCACCCACGGCAAACGTACCCGCTGACGCCAGCGCCGCTTGCACCGGGCGCGCACGGAGCGTCTCGGTGATGCCGAGCTCCTCACGAGCATGGCTCCCCAGCGCATCGCGCGCCATCAACTGCTCGGCCACTTGCCGCGCAAGCTCGGGCTCAAGTCCGCGGCTCACGTAAATCGCAGCGAGCTCTTCGCGTTCAAATTCAATATTCGTCGCAAGCTCGACGCGCTCACGCGCGAGGTCCGCTTGCTCCGTATCCGCTTGCGAGCTCACCGAAACATACTCGCCAGCCGCCATCGACATCGCACCGGCAACAAGTCCCGCCGCACCCGTGATCAAAATCTCATGCGGCGCCGTTCCCGCCGCCGCAACACCCACGATCAAACTCGCCGTCGAAACAATGCCATCGTTTGCACCAAGAACCGCAGCCCGCAGCCAACCGATTCGATCAGAGCGATGTCGTTCAGGCGCCATCAATAAAACTTCAGGAGTGTCTTTTGCCATATCGCAGTCCTCGGTTGAATATTGGGACCCGGAATAAAACTCGAGATTCGGTACTTTTATGGAGGTGCTTGCGGGATCTCAACCCCCGAATGAATTTAAGCGGAATAACCCAGCGCGTTGGCCGCTCCGACCAACAAAGGGAGATTGCCGGGACTGGTTGAAACGCACCTCGCGGTTGCCGTCTGAACCGGGTCGATACAAGAAATCTTAGGTGGCGTCAGTCAATCCTAAACCTTCAAGATTGAGATTTGGAGGTCGGAAAATGGGAAAATGGATCAGACTTACTCACACAGTCGGGAGCGCAAAAGTTCAAGTCAACATCGATACGATTTGGTACGTTGACCGGCCGGGAATTTTGCTACCACTTACAATGTTAGTTTCTAGCTGACAAGTTTCATGTTCGGCTCTCGAGTTTCAGGTGCTCGCGGCGGCCGTCCGCCGAGCGAAGAGTGTGGTCTCACTTCGTTGTAGATCGGAAGAGCACACGTCTGAACTCCAGTCACGT
>JAEUWE010000381.1 GCA_016791465.1 Pseudobdellovibrionaceae bacterium | reverse complement strand
CAAGAGATCACCGGTCGCGCGAAGTCGTCTTAGCAATCAGGCTTACACCTCGCCTGTGATATTTCGACGCTGGTTACAGTTTCGACAGAGAACTCGAAGATTATCCGGCGTCGTTTTACCTCCGTGACTCCACGGCTTGATGTGATCCACCTCAAGAAAGAATCGCGAACCACACCGTTCACATCGACCACCACTCTGACTAAAGAGCCGCCTTTTCATCGAAGCCGTTGGCCGCCGCATCTCCGTCACTAGAGCGCCCCCGTCGCCCTGCGCCGTCTTCCGTCTGGGACTCCGAGCCGGATCCCACTCCTTCAGAGCAAGGTCGCAGAGATCTGAGATCAACTCAGAAATCGACATTCCTGGCTTCTTATGCGAAAGCAGCCCGCGCAACATATTGATCTTCTCAAGCACTTCGTCCGTGAGCACAATCCGCACTTCATTTTCTGTGTTCGAGACCGGCCGCACAGACTCAACCACTCGCGCACGATAAGCTTCGGGATCAACCGAACTTGCGATGAGCTTTCGTTCCGCCTCTCGAGTCGAGAGCCCAGCGATCTCCTCAATAATTTCGGTCTTCCGCTCCTGGCTCATCGCGACCGATTTCTCTTCTTCTTTAAAAAAACGAGCCGCCATCGCCATCGTCGTCAGCGAAAGCTCACCCCGCTCAACTTTCAGCGCAAGCGCTGGCAACTCCGTTATCAGCCGCATAGCTGCTATCCGGCGCGCCGCCTGGTCATCTGAGTATTTTAAGTGTCTTACAGCGTAGTCGTGCAGCGATGTATAGCCGATTTCGGAGAATAGCTTTCGCTTCTGAATTTCCCGAAGATGCTGAAGCACATCGAGAAGCAAACGCCGCTCATCCATGACGAGTTTCTCCGTCTCGATCAGCAGTTCCTCATCAGTGAGCTCATTCAATGTGATTTTCTTTTGCATGAATTCGCATTTAGCAAACTCTCAGCGATGAATCTCGCTGCAATTCATTTTTCTGATTTTATTTCTGGAGTGTCCGACTCGCGGATAGAAATCGTGAGCGCCCCCGGAGCGGCGCTTCAACTTATTTGATCGGCTGCACGAGACCGGGCATTTTCGAGCAACTAAAATTTGTGTCGCGAATCTTCACGCGATCGATCAGCGAAGAGCTCAGCTGAATGAGGCCGCAGGAGCCGTTGCTGCCGGCGACACCAGCGGCACCATCTTGCGGATGCTTTCGGCCTTTCGGACCCGCGCTCGCAGCATGACAAACTCCGCCGTGATTGTTGCCCGGATCTCCACCAGGGCCACCATCTTGCCCCGGAGATCCCGCACCGGCAGGTCCGCCTTTGCCAGGATTGAGGTCAATATCTAAGGCAAACGCTTCGCTGTTCTCAATATCGAGTTTAACGTTCGACGTCCCGATCGCATTGCCGCCATCTCCTCCAGCACTTCCCGGCGCCGAGCCATCAGCTCCAGGCCCGCCGCTTGTTGGATCCTGACGACAAACTTCCTTTGCCAGCGAGTCACCACGACGACTGACCGCCTCTACAGTATGAGTCACGCCATCTGCGCCGCGCGGCCCTTTTGCTGCAGGAAGGTGAGGCTCGCCCGCCCGTCCCGGCTTTCCGTCGACACCGTTGAGCTGAAGCCGAAGATGCCCTGTTGCCCATTTTGCTTTGATGTTGATTTGCGGGGCTTTGGCAAGACCTGGATAGTCCGCTCTATAAGTCCATCGACGATCAGTTCCAAATGTTTCGATAGCGGCAGATCCATTTACGATCAAACCTATAAGATTGAGATTCAGATCACTTTCAACCAGTTTAAGCGCCAATGCATTGCCTATATAAAGACGACCATTAATTGAACGAAGCGCTTCAACTGGTAGCGAATCAGAAGTGATCTCCATGTCAACTGGACACTTCAATGGAATCGATAGTCTACTCATCACGCCATATTTTGGTGACGTCACTGTAACAAAGGTGCTCGCATAACCTTGAATGCAGGGGACAAGAACATTGCCTTCTTTTGAAGAGTCATGTGACGTAACGACTCCATCGCTACTTCGTTCCACAGTAACGACGAGATTTTTGCCTATCGGCCAAGAAAGACGGACCGAATAGTCGTGAATTTTAGCACCCGGAATAAACTCATGCTTAATCTCGCCAGCAGCGAAACCCTTGTTGCGCTCAAAACTCTCTTCGGCCTCCTGCCAACCCTTGGCTTTCTTGAGGTCCTCAGAGTCCTCGCGAAAAGCGCACGACGCCAACGAGAGCATCACGATCATCGAAGCAAGAGGTTTGAGAACTCCAGTCATGACAACAGGCAGAGCATGCTCTATGCCGCTTGCCCATTGCCTGGCCCTAAAGCCAATTGGCTCCCGCAATGGGAGCCAGGTATTTCATTCAGACTATGTTTACAATTCGAACAGCGATTAGCGAACCACCGCACGAGGAGCAGTCGCAAGCTTTGTCGCTTTTGACGTCGACTGTGGGGCACGAGCGCGAAGGATATGCGGAGCTACTTCTTCGCCGCGAGCCTTGATAAGCGAATCAGAGAAGACGTCTGAGAGAACCATCCAGTTTGAGTTTTCAACTGAATAGCGCTCGGCGTGATTCGCAAAACCCGAACTTATCATACCCGTCACGAGATATCGTCCATCTACCTGCCTTTCCAACACCGGACAGCCTGAACACATCGGCATTGTCGAACAGTCTACTGAAGCACCACCAACACCAGCACTTAAATCCTGAGCCTTGCAACCAGTCTCAACTGTAATCCCGCCTTGCGAGAAATAGCGATCTTGGTGAAACCCAACAACCATCAGCTCACCGGTCGGCTTTTCAAATGTACCTTTGCTGGGCTTTACTTCTAGGTAGCCGAGTTCCTTACCAACACAGCTATCCAACTTTAGATGAGCATAGTCCTCAAACGTGCCTGTCGTATCGCCAGGCATATAGTTTCCAAAATCGACAACCTCGGCGCGCACCGTCTGCTCATAGGATTTCGCTTTTCCAGGTTTCAGGCCGATATGAAAGTCTACAGCGAAGCCCTTTTTGCCGCGCGATGTGATCACTTTACCCGAAGCAGCGCGCTCTTTAAAGAACACCGAGTGGTACATCGCTGTGATCTGACATTCACCTGAAAGCCAAGCCGTACCAAGAACCTCGTCCGTACCGGCTTTGGTGATTACGCCGACACGCTGATAGATTGGGTTCTCGTCAGGCGACGCCTGCTTGCGGGGGTCATTTCCATAAACTGTCGCGTTGGCAACTGAGCTAGCCACAACCATTGAGAGAACTGAGAGGAGAAGTTTTGCGGTTTTTGCTGAGTTGATCATTGCGGCCCCCTTGTGCCTTTATACATAAGCAAAGTCGGGGCACTGACAATTCAGGCTCAAGCCCGTCCTGGTTTGAGCCTATAAGTTATCCACAGACAATTTACGGCTCAGAGACGCGTTTTGGCGCCGTCTCAAAATGAAACAACCACTCAGAATCATTTACGAATCCCTATTTCTGGACTGCCCTCATGAAACCAATCGTCCGATCCGATTCCTAGACGTATGCAACTGAGACAAGTCATCTTCCTTATTCTTGGGTTCATCTCCTCCACTGCCTTTGCCAGCGGCTCACGCCCCATCGAAGTCTTGAGCGACGCTTACGGCGCAGGAGTTCCGACCCAGTACACCGTTCTTCGCGACAACTCTCGACTGACATTCTCGCTTCCTTACTTTGGGCAATTCACTCGCGCTGAAATTCGCACGTCTGATCAGTCGGGAATCACAACGACACGTTTCGTTCTCAGCGCCGATGGTAAAACCTATCGTCCGGTCATGCTGAATGAAGAGCCACACATGATTCACAACATGGCAAAGGACGATGGAGCAACCTGCGAAGACACAAGTCTCTTTGCGACAACGGCATCTGAGATCACGAATATTGAAGCCGCAGCAAAGTTCGACGCCGCCGTTAAGAAAAAGACGAAAGAGCTTAAAGCCGCGAAGTTTTTCGATGCCTCATGCTTCGACAAAGAGATGAGTAAAGAAGATCAAGACGCCATCATCGCCGGCGTGGCCCAAGTACTCGTTCGCGAACAGCCGATTCGCTCACCCGATGGTCCACGCTATCTCGCCTGTCTTGATGAATATGGGTTTGCACATGAAGCCGGTCTCATCCAGGCGCTCATGAAACAAACGATCGACAAACCAAAAATGCCAAATGAACTGACCGTCAAGTGTCAGCTTGAGCACGACGGCACTGCAGGAAGCTTCGACACGGCGACCAACACCATCACATTGAACGTTACTCCGAAACCTGACCGCGACACATACGCCAGGGCCTTCTTTCACGAAGTCACGCACTCTGCCAATGTCTTACAACACGAAATCATGATTCCAGTTGAAAATTGCTGTGGCAGTGGTGTGCGTTGTCCACTTCTATCGGAGCTATCTGAAAAGCTTAAAAAACAGAAAGAAATTGCAGCGGCGACCTTCAATACGCCCTTCTCGACAAGGGCTAGCGAAAGTGCAGTCTGTGGCGCCTCCTTTGACGACGGGGCCGTCGTTCAACAGTCAAAATTCGACACTCTAAAAAATAGCTCTAGCGAAAGCTATGGAATCTGTCGTGCCGCACTCGCAGAAAATCAACTGATCGCAAAACAATATGGACAGTGCATTGCGCCGACCAGTCCGGTTGGCTCTACGGAGCCCGCTCCGAGTAAATCTGGCCTTCTCTTTCTATTGTCGATCGACAGGGCACATGCTGCACAGACCGAATGCCCACCAATCGTCCACGCAAAAGAAACGCAAGATACCTTCGCCCACCTCAAGTCCCAAATCGACAAACTCCCCGACAACTCCTCAACCGCCGACCTCATCGCGCTCGGCACGCGCACAAGCCCGATCCCGTGGAGCGGCCCGGTCACTCAAGGCGTCGACACCGACGCGCTTGCACTGGCAGCAGCCACGCGCAGTAAAAGCCAGAACAAACCCACTCGAGGAATCGCGTCGATCAGCACCGAGAACCCAGGCGCCACGCTCGGCAGCAGCAGCAATCGCCGCGACCTGCAGAAGGGCCGCGCGACATTCCTGATCGACACGGCCGAGAAGGCCGCGCGCGAAGTCGCCAGCACACTTACAGCCGAGACCATCAACAAACGATCGGTCGCTCGCGCCGAAGCCTACAAAGAGATGCAAAAAAGCAGCTCGGCACAATTCGTTGTCGCAAGCCTCAAAGATAAGCCGGTGCAATTTGCAAAACTCGACGGCCTCAACCTTGGCTTCGAGAATCCATTTCTCAAAAACGCTCCAAAAACGAAAGAACAGACGCTGAGCCAGACACTGGCAGCGACGAGAAACGCAGGTCAGCAAAAACCAATCGATCCAACACCGCTCAGTGGAAGCGACGGCGCGCGGTCG
>JAEUWE010000357.1 GCA_016791465.1 Pseudobdellovibrionaceae bacterium | reverse complement strand
TCTTGTCTTTGCTCGCCAGTAGTCGACACGGCACCGATGATCAAACTCGTCATCTTTGACCTCGATGGGACGCTGATCGACTCAGCGCCCGACATCGTCGCCACCACCAATCAGCTTCTTATCTCTCGCGGGCGCCCGACTCTACCTGAAAAGACGATCGTGCAAGCCATCGGTGAGGGCCTCAAGCCATTGATTTCAAGCTGCTTTCCAGAGGCAAAAAACAATCCCGCCGAACTCGACGCTATCGATCGCGATTTTTATGCGGCCTATCGAGAGAACCTCGTCGTCAAAACGACAGTCTTTCCCGGTGTCGTCGACTTTCTAGAAACAACTGAGCGTGAGTTCGCGATTGTCACCAACAAGTACATTGATCTCACCGAACAGACTCTCAAAACCCTCGGACTTGATGCTCACCCCTGGGTTCGCGTCTACGGTTCCGATTCGCTTCCTGAGAAGAAACCGCACCCCTTGCCGCTGCTAGAAGCGATGAAGGCCGCCGGCGCAAAACCCGAACACACGGTGATGGTTGGTGACGGCCTCCCCGATATGGGTGCAGCCCGTCGGGCCGGCGTGCAGGCCATCGCCTGTGGCTACGGATACTGCGCTGCAGAAAAACTCGTTCAAGCCGGCGCATCACATGTCATTCAGTCGCCATTTGAACTCGAGCTGCTACTCGACAAGATCGTATCGCGCTAAAAAATATCTGTTCTCTTCACACTGTGAAGTCTTTTCCCATTGAGTGCCGCCTTTGGGCACTCCCAGATCTCCCGTCCAACGTTTATCCGCCTTCCTATACATTTTAAGGTGGTCCGACTTTCGCACTCTTCTGGACTAAGTATAGTCGGACTGCACTTTTAGACCAACCGGGAGGCCCCGTGAAAACATTCGTTCTCGTAACGCTCTTGTCCCTAGCAGGAACCGTTGCCAATGCCGAAACATATGGACCGCAGCAGTGTTCAACATCGCCGAAAACTAATAACTCACAGATCTTCTATACGGCCTCGTGCGGAACCGAAGAGGGCATTTGCGACATTAGCATCAATGCTAAGAACTTTGACCTATCACTTAAAAAAGCAGAATCCGGCTCCAATCGAGCAGCGATCGAAATCAAACCCTACTCGGGCGGAGAGATTACAATTGCGACTCGTGAGGCTGGTGACGTGACCGTTATTCTGAAACGCACCGGTACAGTCGGTTACCTCACCCTTCTTTCGGATCAAAATCTGATTGTTGATAACGCGGCCATGGTTTGCGCCCCATATACAGACCTCTGAGATATTCGCTCTCAAGGCATCCAGACCCGATCCTCCCTCCCAAACCCAAGGCATTTCGCGACGCGCAACGCCTTGGGCGACATGACGACTACAGATCGTTCGTGTGCAATCTAAGCCCACTTCAGGGGCAGAAACAGCACCCTGCACTCGTCAAGCACGACCAAAAAATTGACAAGATTTCAGTAGCCTCCTAGACGATTCCGGCCCCCTCGAAAAAGGGGACGGAGGTTATTGAATGGCTCTTTCTAAAGCTTATCCCGCTCGCCAATTTCGCCCACGCGGCCAGACCGCAACATTCGTTCAGGTTCTCCTGGCCGGCGCGGTTGCGATCGCACTTGCGATCACCGGCTGTACCAAAAAGCGTTTCGACGAAAACGACAATTCGCTGAACCTCGTTCTGCGTGCAAACGTCAAAGGCCTCGATCCGATCAGCGCCAACGACCTCTACTCTTCAACCGTCATCGCGCAGATGTACGAAGGCCTACTTGAGTACAACTACCTGAAGCGCCCCTTCACTCTTCAGCCTGCCCTTGCCGAAGCGATGCCCGAAGTTTCAAAGGACGGCCTGACGTACACTTTCAAAATTAAGAAAGGCGTCAAGTTCCACGACAACGCTGCCTTTAAAGACGGCAAAGGTCGCGAGATCACCGCTCAGGATTTCATCTACTCATGGAAGCGCCTCGCCGATCCTCGCAACGCGAGCGAAGGCTTTTGGATTTTCGATGGCAAAATCAAAGGCCTCAATGAATGGGCACAAATGGTAAAGGCCGAAAAAGCCAACTACGACACTCCGGTTGAAGGATTGACGGCGACAGATAGCAACACACTCGTTGTGAAGCTGACTGGCGTTTACCACCAACTCCCATTTGTTCTCGCTATGCCATTCGCCTCGATTGTTCCAAAAGAGGCTGTTGAGAAATACGGCAAAGAGTTCCTCAATAACCCGGTCGGCACAGGACCATTTGTTCTCGAAAAACCGACCGACTGGGTTCGTAACTCAAAAATCACTCTCAAAAAGAACCCAAGCTATCGCCCCGCAACCTATCCCACTGAAGGCGCTCCCGGCGACGCCGAAAAAGGCCTTCTCGCTGATGCCGGAAAGCAGGTTCCATTCATCGATAAGCTCGTCTTCAACGAGATCGTCGAGGATCAGCCCCGCTGGCAGAATGGCCTAAAAGGAAATTTCGACTGGTTCGATATTCCGAAGGACAATTTCGAAAACGCCGTAAAGGACAATAAGATTGCGCCCGAGCTTGGGGCAAAAGGTATGGCTCTCGATGTCACTCCGGCTCTCGATGTCACTTACATTGGCTTTAATATGACAGATAAGGAACTTGGAAAAAACAAGCTCCTCCGTCAGGCGATCTCGAAGGCCTTTGACTCGAAAACCTACATTCAGAAGTTCCTCAACGGTCGCGGTGTCGCCGCTCAAGGCCCGATTCCTCCGGGTGTCGACGCTTACGATGACGTCTATAAAAACCCCAACGCCGAATTTGATCTCGCCAAAGCAAAAGAGCTCCTCGCCAAAGCTGGCTTCCCGGAAGGCAAGGGCGCTCCTGAGCTGACCTACGAAGCACTTTCCGATGCAACCGCACGCCAGGGTGCCGAGTTCTTTGCGCAGTCGATGGCAGCTATCGGCATTAAAGTGAAAATCAACTCGAACACTTGGCCGCAGTTCCAAGAAAAGATCAAAGGTCAGAAGGCCCAGATCTTCGGTATCGCTTGGGGCGCTGACTATCCGGACGCGCAGAACTTCTTCCAGCTCTTCTATTCAAAAAACAAAACTCCGGGTCCAAACGATTCATCGTTCACCAACCTTGAGTTCGATAAGCTTTATGAAGAGTCGCTGAAGCTCCCGGCCGGTGAAGAGCGCACAAAGCTCTACCGCAAACTCCGCGACATCGTGGCCGATGAGTCTCCCTGGGTCTTCAACGCCCACCGCTTGGGCTACCGCCTGGTTCATGGCTGGGTCGGCAACTTTAAGTGGACCGAGGTCGCCAACGACTATCCAAAATACATCCGCATCGACGCGAAAAAACGCGCCGAATTGGGCAGTAAGTTATAAGTCCTTTTTATGGTGGCCCCAAAGGCCACTAGGGGAAAAAAACAAAGTCACTCCGAGGGTTTGACGCGACTAAGTAATTGATCTAGTCGCTTACAACCTCTCGGGGTTTTCGTTTTTTTGGGGGTGTCCCATTTTTGGCTATATCATTCGTCGAACGCTGTACATGATCCCCATTCTCATTGGGGTGACTTTCCTCACCTTCACGCTGTTCAACCTGGTTGGCGGTGATCCTGCTATTCGCTTTGCTGGCAAACATGCGACTGTCGAGCGTGTGGCCGAGATCCGCGCCGAACTCGGCCTCGATCGTTCGGTCGGCGAGCAGTATCTGTTCTTCGTTAAACAGATCGTGACCTTCGACTACGGTCGCTCATGGGCAACAAAACAAGAAATCTCAACGATGATCACCGATGGCCTGGGAGCCACTCTCTCTCTCACTGTTCCTTCATTTGTCGCGTCGGTTGCCTTTTGTATTTTGCTCGCACTCTTTGCCGTCTATGGCCGGGGCACGATCCTCGATCGTGGAACGGTCGTCGTCTGCCTTGGACTCCTCAGTGTGAGTTCTCTGGTCTACATCCTGGCTCTCCAATATGTCTTGGCGTTTCAAGGCGGACTCTTCCCTATTTCCGGCTGGGACCCATCATGGACCGGACGCTGGGAATATCTCGTACTCCCGTGGATCATTCTGTTCGTCTTGAGTCTTGGCCCCAACATCTTGATCTACCGCACGGTGATCATGGATGAGGTGTTCCAGGACTATGTGCGCACGGCGCGCGCCAAGGGCCTTGCCGAGAAGCATGTCTTCGCCAAACACGTTTTAAAGAACGCGATGATTCCAATCATCACTGTCGTGGTCATCGAAATGCCTGTCCTCATCACCGGCTCTGTGTTGATCGAGAACTTCTTCGGCATCCCCGGTCTTGGCGGAACTGTGATCAAGGCTCTGAACGATTCAGACTTCCCTGTTATCAAAGCCTTCACTGTGATTTCAGCGATGGCCTACATGATCTTCAACCTTTTGGCGGATGTTCTGTATAGCGCCGTCGATCCACGAGTGAAACTCAGCTAAGGAGGAGCCATGTCGATGCCAAATACAGATTCGCTCCCACTCACGGCGGCCGCGGCCAGCACCTCTACAAACGCAACCTCACGAAACTCATTGTGGTGGGATGCCTTTCGCCGCTTTAAGAAGAACAAACTCGGCGTTGTCTCGTTCTACGTTATTTTGCTGTACGTGGTCGTCGCGGCTTTGGCCGTGACCGGTATTCTCTATCCCGATATCTCAGTCCCCAACCAAGCCGACGCGTATGCCTCGATTTCGCTGAGTCATCCGTTTGGAACCGATATCTTCGGCCGCGATATTTTGGGCCGCGCCATTCACGGAACGGTCACCGCTATTTCTATCGGCCTTCTGGCATCGACCCTGTCGCTCGTTATCGGACTCGTCCTGGGTTCGGTTGCCGGCTACTTCGGCGGCAAGGTCGATGCGGCCATCGTTTGGCTGTACACGACCGTCGATTCGATTCCCTACATCCTGCTCATTCCATCGCTGACATTTGTTTTGGGACGCGGCTTGATCAACGTCTTCATCGCAGTCGGCCTCACAAGCTGGGTGACCACGGCGCGTCTCGTGCGCGGAGAGTTCTTTAAACACAAACACCGCGACTACGTCATGGCGGCCCACGCCCTCGGCGCCAATGATCGCCGCAAAATCTTCGGCCATATTCTTCCGAACGTGGCCCATTTGGCCTTTGTACAGTTTGGCTTGGGCTTTGTTTCAGCGATCAAAATCGAGGTCATTCTCAGTTATCTCGGCCTTGGCGTCGATCCGAGCCAACCGAGTTGGGGACTGATGATTGACGACGCGAAAAACGAGCTCGCCCGTCCGTACTGGGGCAACCTCGCAGCAGCGACGATGTTTATGTTTGGACTGATCCTCTCTTTCAACTTGTTCAATGACGCGCTGAGAGAGGCCCTCGATCCGAAAATGAAGAACAAATAGAAGACGATCCGCCTAAACGAATATATAAGTTTAGGCCGGGTTTGATGCGCAATCTCGATACTGATTTACGGTGGTTTGGCTTATGACTGGTTCGAAAACATTGCTCGAGGTCAAGAATCTGAAGACCGGTTTTAAAACCGATGACGGTCATTTCTTGGCGGTTGATGACGTGAGCTTCAAACTCGAAGAGGGAAAAACTCTCGGCATCGTCGGCGAATCGGGCTGCGGAAAATCGGTGACCTCGCTCTCGATCATGCGCCTGATTCCCAACCCGCCCGGAAAAATTGAGGGCGGCGAGATCAATTTCAATGGCCGAAATCTTCTGACTCTCTCAGACGAAGAAATGCGGAAAATTCGCGGCAACGAAATCGCGATGATTTTCCAAGAACCAATGACTTCGCTCAATCCCGTATTCACCGTCGGCAACCAAATCGGCGAAGCAATTGAACTGCATCAAAAAGGCCTTTCAAAACAACAGATCCGCCAAAAAACGGTCGAGATGCTGAAGCTCGTCGGTATCCCCGAACCCGATAAGCGCGTCGACGATTATCCGCACCAACTCTCGGGCGGTATGCGCCAGCGGATCATGATCGCGATGGCACTGTCATGCAACCCACGCCTCTTGATTGCAGACGAACCGACAACCGCTCTCGACGTCACCATCCAGGCGCAGATCCTCGAACTCATCCGCAAACTCCAAAAGGAGTTCAATGCGTCGATGATTCTGATCACGCACGATCTTGGCGTTGTCGCCGAGACTTGCAACGACGTCGCCGTTATGTACGCGGGAAAAATCGTCGAATACGGAACCGTTGAAGATATCTTCTACCGTCCAAAACATCGCTATACACAGGGCCTGCTCAATTCAATTCCGCACTTTGAGACCGGACACAAGCGCGAGCGCCTCGAGACTATTCCAGGCTTGGTTCCGTCGATGTTTAAACTTCCAAAGGGCTGCCGCTTCCAAGATCGCTGCAAATTCGCACAAGAGGACTGCGGTCGCGAACAGCCGGCGCTTAAGCCAGCAACCGGATCGAGCGATAAACACATGGTGGCCTGCTACCACCCATCAACTGAAGTTCGCCTAGGTGAGGCACACGCATGAGCACGCAAACCCAACCGTTGATTCAAGTTAAAGATCTCACCAAATCGTTCCCAATCAAGGGCGGCCTTCTCGGTCGTGAAGTCGCCAGCGTCAAAGCTGTTCAGGGCATCAACCTTGAAATTCGTAAAGGCGAAACTCTCGGCCTTGTCGGCGAATCCGGCTGCGGAAAATCGACGCTCGGTCGCTGTATCATCCGCTTGATTGAACCGACTTCTGGCCAAGTCATCATGAATGGCCAAGACATCACCACTCTCGAAGGTGAAGGCCTGCGTGCGCTTCGTCGGAAAATGCAGATCATTTTCCAAGATCCCTACGCCAGCTTGAACCCGCGAATGACTGTCGGTTCGATCATCACCGAGCCACTTGAGATTCACGGTCTTTTCAATTCGAAAAAAGATCGCGAAGATCGCGTGAAGCAACTCCTTGAAACAGTTGGACTTCGCCCTGAGCACTTCAACCGATACCCACACGAGTTCTCGGGTGGTCAGCGCCAGCGTATCGGCATCGCACGCGCTCTTGCTGTTGAGCCTGAGTTCATCGTCTGCGATGAGCCTGTTTCAGCTCTCGATGTTTCCATCCAAGCTCAGGTCATCAACCTGTTGATGGACCTTCAGCAAAAACTTGGACTCACCTATCTCTTCATCGCGCATGACTTGAAGGTCGTGGAGCACATCTCAAATCGCGTCGCTGTGATGTACCTTGGCCGCATTGTCGAGATCGCCGAAGGCGAAGAGCTCTACAAGCACCCCACTCATCCATACACCAAGGCACTGCTTTCAGCGATCCCGACACCCAATCCGCGCCGAACCGAACAGCGTATCATCCTTACGGGTGACGTGCCGTCGCCGATTCGTCCGCCGTCAGGTTGCCATTTCCATCCGCGCTGCCCGATTGCAACGGAACAGTGTAAAGGCGAAGCTCCGCAGCTGAAGCTCACACGCGCTGATCACCAGACGTCGTGCTTACTCGCGAAGCCGCAGTAAGCCTCTAGGCTTTATTGAGTTTGAGAAGTGCCTGCACGGCACGACGGACCTTTTCAATATCGAACGGCTTTTTGATGTAGTCATCAGCGCCGACAGAGAAGCCCTGTTTCACATCGGCATCACTCGTATGACCGCTGACAAAAATCAGCGGAATACTTTTAAGCACCGGATGCTCTTTCAAGAGTTTCGCCAGCTCAAAACCGTTGATCCAGGGAAGTCCGATATCGAGCATGATGAGATCGACCATCTTGTTGTCGAGCGCAGCGCCAAGTTGCGTTCCATCAGCGGCCGTTCTGACGTCAATACCGTCGGTCTCCAAAATACGCTTCAATGCCGCCCGCATCGTCTCATCATCTTCGATGACGAGAACGGTTGGCTTTGCTTTCTGCGCTTTGAGCTGTCTCAATGCCGCAAGATCAACGACTTGGCCTTCCGCCATGCGCTCGCGCGCCAGGCGTTCAATTTTATCAACAAGATCTTTGGCGTCGAGTTTTTTAGACATTCCGTTCAACTAACCTTGTGAGGTTCGTTCGAGCCAACGTTCGGCGTCGATCGCGGCCATACAACCGCTACCTGCAGCCGTAATCGCCTGTCGATAGATGTGATCTTGAACGTCACCGCATGCAAACACACCTTCAATCGAAGTGTATGACGAATGCGATTTCGTTTTGAGATAACCCGTTTCATCCGTTTCAAGCTGACCACCAAACACCGCAGTGTTCGGCTGGTGACCAATCGCAAGGAACACGCCCTGCAAAGCCAGTAGCTTCTTTTCTTTCGTCGCAAGGTTCGTAATATGCGCACCCGTCACAAACTTATCGCCGACAATCTCGTCGATCACCGTGTTCCAAAGCACTTCAATCTTCGGATTGTTCAGCGCTTTGTCGACCATGATCTTCGAGGCACGAAACGAATCGCGGCGGTGAATGATATAAACTTTTTTTGCAAAACGAGTGAGGAAGGTCGCCTCTTCCATCGCCGTGTCGCCGCCTCCAACGACCGCAACTTCCATGTTTCTGAAAAACGCGCCGTCGCAAGTCGCGCAAGCCGACACACCTTTATTCGCAAATGCTTTCTCGCTCGGCAAACCCAAGTATTTTGCGCTGGCACCCGTCGCAACGATCACTGCTTTTGATTGATACATGTCGTTTCCAACCCAAACTTTGAAAGGTCGCGAACTGAAATCGACTTTGGTAACATTCTTGCGAATAAAGCGCGTGCCGAAGCGCTCGGCTTGTTTTCGCATATGATCCATCAACTCTGGCCCCGTTACGCCCTCGGGAAAACCAGGGAAATTTTCTACTTCTGTCGTGATCATCAACTGACCGCCCGACTCCTCACCCTCAAACATGAGCGGCTGCAAAAGTGCGCGTGAAGAATAAATCGCAGACGTGTAGCCCGCCGGGCCGGAACCAATAATGATGAGCTTTTCGATATTTGATTGAGTCATGCGTAGAGCCTAAAGCCGTAAAGATTTTCGGTCCAACTATAGCCTCGCGCGGCGGAGACCGCTAGACTAGGTCCAGTGGACACTACCGGTCGAATTCGCTTTAAAAACCCTCTGCTTCAGTCGCAACACGGCGAAATCTCTTGGCCCGCAGGCCAGTCGCTGATGGATCGCCTCATGGAGGCCGGGCTCCCTGTTGCTTCGTCTTGCGGAGGCGACGGCGTCTGCACAAAATGTCGGCTCTTTGTCTCTGGCACCGCCTCGGCGCCCTCCCAACACGAGAGTTTTTTACTCAAAAAGATCCAGGCCGCCCCCCAAGAGCGCATCAGCTGCCAAGTCATCGGCCCCGGCGATATCGAAGTCGACGCCCGCTACTGGTAGTACCTTTTTCTTGCATCTCGCCTCCTCCATCCCGCGCCCGTTGCGCGAAAATCCAATGGAGGTTCAATGCTCATCCCAAACCGTCCGGCCCTCGGACTCTGCGCCACCTTGACTTCGATTCTCGCCATTGTCGGCTGCCAACCTAAACCCGAAGCTTCGAGCTGGCGACTGAAGCAACCCACTCTTCGCTGGGAGGATGAGCGCGGCATCGCCAAGTCAGCAAATGTTAGCAGTACAGGAACTGCGAATAAGAGCCTCAGTGCCATTCTCGAGTTCTCACCAGAGGATCGCGGCCTAATGCTTAAGGCCTCAACCGGCTGCCGCGCCGGCTCTGAGACTTTAAATGAAAAAACCAGCACAGAAACAGCCGCCGATCTTTCTTTGGCTCGGATTCTCCCAGTCGCGATATTTTCTCCCGATCGAGCTGACCGCGATTGGATCTGCCAGATCGAACTCACGGCGCATCACCCAGACGGAAACACGCACTCCTTCACTCTGCGCGAATTTCAATTTCGAACGCCACTTGCACGCTATGCAGTCCAAACAATCGGCAACTTCTCTTCTCTCGATTCCGAAGGACAGAAAACCCTCACTCTCGCCTGTCCAAAATGGATAGCTTATGAAAGTGGGGCATCTTCTGAACCCATCTCACGCGAGCGAGTTCAGACTCTTTCAACAAAAAGCACAGTGCTTGGTGATGACACCAGGGCTGTCGAACGACGCCCGACTTGCGCGCTCATCGCTGACGAAACCACGCATCGAAAGTTGCTGGGTCACATCACCCTGCAGTTTCAGCCGCCCCGCATAGAGGTCAGTCCGCCGACTTCGCTCCTTCCGGCGACTGAAGAGACGACGTATTTTTCTCGAAAGCCAGTCCTCAAATGGAACGTCACCGTTAATGACGATCTGCCGGCCACGCTCGTATTTCCCAAGCAAACTGTACGCTCACGACTGATTTCTCCTGGGAAATTTCAAACCAGCGCCATCAAACTGCCCTATCATCTCCACTTTGACGGAGCAGCATCGGTGCGACGAACGGAGAAGGGCGATTTCGTCGCTGTTGACGGAAGAAAGACAATCACTGTGACAATGACCTTGGATCGTCGGCTGCTTTGCTTCTACATTCCGTTCAGTGACTACTGGGAAATTACTTCTCAGCTTCGCTTGGAGGCTGAGCTTCCACTGCAAGTCGAGACGGTCGCGAACTTGAGCAACGAGACGCTCGACGAACGACCTCCGGTTGAACTCATGAAAGCAGCCTTACTCCTGCCTCCGAAGCGGCCAGGAATGACTGTTCTTGTCCAACTCAATCCGACGGCATCTTCAGAACCAAAAGTCGAAGATACTCGGTGTGTTAAAGGTGACGCCATCACACTTGATCCGGCCAATACGATTCACTCAGAGGAGTGAAAACTACTTTTCAAAACGGCAATAAAAAATCGGCTGACCCTTTTGCAGGAAGAGCTGTTCGAAGTGGGTGACGAAGTTCTCACCCGCCCACTCAGATTGATGGAGGTCACGCGTCTGACGTGTGACCTTGAATTTTGATTGTTGAATGAGCGGCAAGGCCCACTCATAGTAGTCTTCAGAATCTGTTTTAAAATTCACGAATGATCCCGCACGCATCAGACCGTAAAGCGTCTCGAGAAATTCCGTCTGGATAAGGCGATGTTTATAGTCGCGCTGGCGCGGCCAGGGATCAGGATGGTGAATAAACACATTGTTGAGCTCGCCAGGGGCAAAGACGTCTTCAATACAAGAGGCGTCGTAGCGAGCGATTTTTGCGTTCTTGGCTCCGCCCCGCAGGGCGCGCCGAATGGACTGGATCAGCGGCTTAAATTTGAGCTCGAGGCCAATCAGCGCACGGCTCGGCTCAGAGAGAGCGCGATGAGCAAAGAAGTAGCCATTTCCAGTACCAATTTCAAGATCGAGCGGATGCTCCACCGGTAGACCGAATTGCTGACGCCATTCACCGCGATGCTGAAGTGCGCGCTGCTCGTCGTAGGCCCATTCCGCGAATTCGCCATTGAGCGCCAACACATAGTCGGTCGGATTGGGGAGGGTTTTCGCGGCGACAAGCCGCGGGCGGCGCTTTCGGGGCTGAGACTGATCGTTCATAATGTGGGGGCCAACCTACTCGAAGTCTTGATCGGCGCACAAGGGCTTGAATCCGCCGTGAAAGATGATTCCATTGATAGATATGAAAAATATGATGTTGGGCCTTATCCTTTCCCTCTTTTCAATTTCATCGACAACTTTCGCTCTTCCGTACAAAGCGCAGGAGTTCGCGGTGGCCAGCCCCTCGCCCTACTCGGCCTCGGTGGCCAATGAGATCGCAAAGAGCGGCGGCAACCTCTTTGATCAAACGATCGGTGTCGCGCTCGCCCTTGCCGTCACTCACCCCTACTACGCCTCTCTCGGCGGCGGCGGTTTTGCGATCATCCGCAAGAACAACCCTGGTGCCGCACCGACGGTCGACGTTTTGGATTTTCGCGAAATCGCTCCGATGGCATCGAACCGAGAGAGCTTTATCGGCAGGGGCGACAAAGCGGCAACCGATGGCGGCATGGCTTCGGGTGTACCGGGTGTACCGGCTGGCCTACAGGAGATGCATAAAAAGTATGGCAAAGTCGCGTGGCGGAAGCTTTTTGCGCCGGCAATACGGCTTGCCGAGCAGGGCTTCCCTGTCAGTGGAGAATGGGCCGAGCAGACAAAGGCGGAGTTTGAAAACTTCACGACTCTCGGCAAAAAAACGTTCGGTCGCATCGTTCTCGATAAATCGAAACCCCCGCGCGAGCGATATGAACCATTAAAAGCGGGTGACCTTTTGAAGCAGCCAAAGCTCGCAAAGGCTTTGCGATTGCTGCAGAGAAAAGGGGCCGCGGCTTTTTATGAAGGCGCAGTGGCGACCGACATTCTCGCGGCGACAGATGCAACCGGCGGTATTATGAAGGCCGACGATCTGAAAAACTACCGGGTCGTGTGGCGTGCGCCACTTAAAAGACAGTGGCGTGGTTATGAGCTGTATTTGATGCCGCTCCCTTCAAGTGGTGGCCTCATCATGGCTCAGGGATTTGAACTGCTAAACCGCCTTGAAGAACGTTTTGGTCAGAAAGCGCCGCTCTCCTCAACTGAAGCTCATCTCTTTGGAGAAACACTGAAACTCTCATTTGCAGCTCGCGGACAAATGGGTGATCCGATGGGTGGAACTCTACAGAATGATCTCACTGAAAAACTCCTAAACCCCGAACGCCTTGATCGTTTAGCGAAGCTTGTCGACGACGATCGGGCGATCGCCGTGATGACCTCGAAGTCTCCGGACTTAAAAGAGGCGCTGACCACTCCTGAGTCGAAGGAGAAAACACAGACGACGCACTTTTCGCTGGCGGACCGCGAAGGCAATGCCGTCGCGCTGACGGTGACCTTGAATGGATCTTATGGCAGTGGTGTTGTAACCGAAAAATTCGGGATTGCGTTGAATGACGAAATGGACGACTTCAATACTCAACCCGGGAAAGCGAATCAGTACGGACTGATTCAGGGCGAGGCCAATACGGTCGCACCTGGCAAACGACCGCTCTCTTCAATGAGTCCGACGATTATCGACAAAGACGGCCAGTTCTTCGCAACACTGGGCGCTCCGGGGGGACCCCGCATCGCAAGTGCCGTCTGGCAGGCATCGGTTCGATTGATCAGTCAAAATACCAATGCCGAGGACGCTGTGACTTGGCCACGCGTACATCATCAATTTCTACCCGACACGCTGTTTCACGATGCGCGCCGTATGGCTCCGGACGTGCTTGAAAAGCTGCAGTCGTTTGGCCACATGCTGAAAGACGCATGGATCGCCAAAGTCTATGTTGTGAAGCGAACACAAGACGGCCTCATCGAGGCTGCGGCTGACCCTCGCGGTGAAGCAGCCGCCGGTGGACGCTAGAGGGGTTTTGCCGTGAATAACCATGGCCTGGCCACAATTGCCCTGCTCGTTGGATCGAACGTGTTCATGACTTTCGCTTGGTATGGACATCTCAAAACAATGAGTGCCAGACCGCTCTGGTATGTCATCGCGGCCAGCTGGGGAATCGCTTTCTTTGAGTACTGCTTACAGGTCCCCGCCAATCGCATTGGTTCGATGCAATTCACCGTCGCACAACTTCGAATTATTCAAGAGGTCGTGTCGCTTTTGGTGTTTGTTGGGTTTCTGACATCATTTCTAAAGCAACCTCTCAAACTCGACTACCTATGGGCCGGCCTTTGCCTGGTCGGCGCAGTTTACTTTGTTTTTCGGAGCCAATAGCTGCCTCTGGTTCAGAAAGCCTGAACCAAAAACCTCATCTTGAACTCCGAATTCAATTTGAGCCATGGCTTGGCCTTCTTAAGCTCAGGATATGAATCCACTTCGCCTCTGCAAAATTCTTTATTCCGAACTCACCGCCAAGACGTCACAAGAGCGAATTCCGGAGACTGACCTTGTGATGACCGACGTCGAAGCCGTTGAAGCCTTCGCTTCCGCAGGCAATGGAACTGGAATCATGGCCCCATACTATCAGTTTGCTCTCGAGCGAATCGCCCGGGCCTTACCCGCCCACGGAACGGTCATTGATCTTGGGTGTGGCAGCGGAGCGCTTTTAATTCCGCTCGCAGAATTGTTTCCGAGGCTCCAATTTATCGGCATCGACCTTTCCGAAAATATGCTGAATTTGGCCAAAGCTGAAAGCACCAAACGGCAACTCAAGAACGTCACTTTCTTACGAGAAAACTTCTCTCGGCTCAGCCCAATCGCCGACAACTCGATCGACTTCGTCTACTGCTCGATGGCCATACACCATCTTCCGACAGTGACGACTTTGGATGAGACATGCCAAGAGGTCGGCCGTGTGCTTGCATCACAAGGTGGCTTCTTCCTTGTCGACTTTGGTCGACTCAAGTCTGACCAAGCTATTCGACTTTTTATCGACGATGCCCCTGACGGAACGCCACAGGTTCTTCTCCGCGATTACGATGCCTCCATGAGGGCTGCTTTTTCACTCGACGAGTGGCGCAAAGCACTTCAACCCCTGCGCGGTCGAAATCCTAAGCTCATGACAACGTTCGGCGCCCCATTTATCGTCGGTGCGCTCTGCCCACATCCGACAAGTCAGACGCTTGTACTGCGCGCGCTACACGCCAATCGTTCACGGCTATCGCGACGGTACTTTTTCGACTATCTCGCACTCAGATTTCTGTTTAAAACGTGTCGATGAAAGGCTTGCCGCTTCGTTAAAGGGGAAATCACGGCAGCCATCGGTCGATTCGCTTCTCAAGACATAGTCATCGGCGGGAACTCTTATGAATCAATCCTACTCAACGAATCCATTCAAAATGGATGTCGACATTCGCAAGTTCCTCAATGAGGAGCTGCAAAAGCGAAAATCAAAGAATTCGGGCCTCTCACTGCGAACCTTCGCAAAGAAAGTTGGCGTCAGCCACTCAACCCTCAGTCAGATCCTTTCTGGCAAGAGAACACTCACAGAAAAAACATTGAAACAAATCCTAGGCGGTTTGAGCCTCGACGCGACTCTCGAGAAACGTCTGCTACAGACATTCGAAAAAAATCCAGCCTGTTTTATGGAAGTGACTGATCAAGCTCTGATGATGACCAATGCGTGGTACTACGACGCCATTCTCGAACTCACTTTGGTTCAAGGGTTTCAGTCCGACGAAGAATGGATTGCACACCAGCTCGGTCTTCCGAT
>JAEUWE010000322.1 GCA_016791465.1 Pseudobdellovibrionaceae bacterium | reverse complement strand
AAACCGATGGAGCTCTGTGAGAAAACCGGAATCGCGGCGGATCATCTTGGTTCGGTTTTAAAGACGCTTGAGGAACTCGGCATTATTCAAGCGCGTGATGGTGCCTATCGACTTTTGAAAGATCAGCTCCATCTTTCAAAGACCTCGAGCCTCTGTCGGCCTCAGCAGAGTTTGATGAAAACTTTGTGTCTGCATAGAGCGATGAATCCAGAGTCGGAAGCCTACTCGTTCCTGGCAACGTTCACAGCCAACGAGAAGACGCGAATCAAGATTCAGTCCGAGTTTGTCGAATTTCTGAAATCTGTCGAGCGACTCGTTGCCGATGCGCCGAGCGAGGACGTCTACCAAATTCAATTCGACCTCTTTGGCTGGAGTTAAATTGTATTAAGATTCATTTTGAAGCGGTCGCGGCGCGGCGATGAGCAAATTTGAGACTTATGTGTCGACCGGAAAATGCCGATCTGAAGGAGTCCATTTGGTGGAGTGATCGGACTGGTTGTCCAACTTTGATTCAGGGGAGACTCGATGCGTTTGAGTTTGTCGGTTAAGATCGTTTCACTCTGTGCGGCGATCACGCTTCTCGGGGTCGCGGTCGCTGGCTATGGGATCTATCAAACAAGCCAGGTCTCTGAGCGATATCAGCACGTGGCACAAATCAATTTACAAAATGCTGAAGCTCTTGGCGGCATGTTGGCCAATCAAAAAGACGCTGTCGTCTATCTTTCGCTCTGGGAAAGCTCTCAAAAGAATCCTGAAATAAAAGCGAAGATACTTGAAAAGTTAGCGGCCTACGAGAAGACAGATCGGTGGTATCAAGACATCCCTTTTGTCGAAGGCGAGAGTGAGGTCTATGAACCTGTCGCCAAGGCCTGGACTGAGTTTAGGCGAGCAATTGAGCAGCGTCTTGATGGCAGCGGTGGCACAGACTTGATGCGAATTCACCAAGAGCTAGGCGAGAGGCTTGATAGGCTCGTTCATTTTCAGGGAGAGCAGGGAAAGATCTGGAGTGCGAGTGCAAAGCAGACAGCGATCACGGCGAGGACAATGATGATCATCATGTCGGTCGCGCTTCTGATACTGGCCCTATCGCTCGGATTCGGAATGTCTCGAAGTATTTCGCGAAGTGTTCAAGCCGTGGTCGACAGATTGGCGGCGACAGCGGAGCAGGTCTCGGCTGCAGCCGAACAGCTTTCGTCTTCATCGGATGGGCTTTCGCAGTCAACAACGGAGCAGGCGGCGTCGCTGGAGCAGACCGCGGCCTCACTCGAACAGATCAGCGCCATGATTAACAAGTCGACCGACAACGCCAAAACCACGGCGGCAAGTTCAGTGGCGACTCGCCAAAAGGCCGATGATGGAAGTTCAGCCGTCGCACAGATGATTGAGTCAATGGATGGCATTACTCAGAGCAATGAAGCGATTGCAAGTGAGATCGCAAGAAGTAACCAGCAATTCGCAGAAATTGTCAGCGTGATTCAGCAGATTGGCGAGAAGACAAAGGTTATCAATGAGATTGTTTTCCAGACGAAGCTTCTTTCCTTTAACGCTTCTGTGGAAGCGGCAAGAGCCGGAGAGCATGGCAAAGGGTTCGCAGTCGTCGCCGAAGAGGTGGGGAGTCTTGCAAGAATGAGTGGCGCCGCTGCGCAAGAAATTTCCACGATGCTGGTCGACAGTGTTCAAAAAGTCGAAACAATCGTGCGAGAGACCAAGCAGAACGTCGACGTTCTTCTTGTCGACGGAAAGAAGCGACTCAGTCGAGGAGGCGAGACGGTCAAACTCTGTTCGGGAGCTCTTGAGGACATTGTGACCAATGTCCGTCAGGTTGATGAGCTGGCCCGCGAGATTTCCGTTGCCAGTGAAGAGCAGGCACAGGGTGTTCGCGAGATCAACAAGGCGATGGCGCAGCTGGATATCGTGACGCAGAGAAATGCCACGGCCAGCGACGAAGCGGCGAGTGCCGCCGCGAGTTTGACTGAGCAGGCGACAGTTCTAAGAACGGCGGTTCATGATTTGGCGTTGGCTATTCAGGGTGGCGAAGGTGGTGCGAGTGCTCCAATTGCCAAGTCAGTTCAGCCGGTGCCGCGCCAAGAAGCCGCCGTGCTGCCGCTTTCGAAAGCGCAGACGGCGATCGCTCCGAAGTCGATCAAGACGACGTCTCCCGCGGCATCGGCAAAGAAAGCGGCTGGTTCTGATGTCGTCCCGGATCGCAATCACTCTGGATTCTCTGACGTTTAGTCGCGGCTCTACGGATCTCGCGGTCATATTGTTGAATTTGGAGGCAGTGCCGGCGCTTGTCTTCTGAATCACTTCGCGAAACATAACATTTGAAGTCTGATGGATATCCGAACGCAGGGGGATGTGGAGATTTCGCCAATTGACATTTGGCGAGGGCTCTCCAGAATTCCTGTTACGGAGGTCCTAACGCATGGATATGATTGAAGTCTCAGGGCTCTTTAAGAGTTACGGTCCGATCCAGGCCATTCACGACATCAACTTCAAAGTCAAAAAGGGCGAAGTCGTGGGTTTTCTCGGTCCAAACGGAGCCGGCAAATCGACGACGATGAAAATCATCACCGGTTCAATGGCGCCGAGCGGTGGCTCGGTTCGTGTTGCCGGATTTGATGTCTTTGAAGACCCGATCGAGGTCAAAAAACGAATTGGCTATCTTCCAGAGAATCCGCCGGTCTATGGCGACATGAGCGTTGAGAGCTACCTCAAGTTTGTCGCGAAACTCAAAGGCGTTGAGGCGTCGCGCGTGAAGGCGCAGGTTGAAAAGTCGATTGAGAAGACGGATCTCGGGAGCGTTCGTCGCCGTCTGATTCAGAATCTCTCAAAGGGCT
Source organism: Pseudobdellovibrionaceae bacterium (assembly GCA_016791465.1). Classification (GTDB taxonomy): domain Bacteria; phylum Bdellovibrionota; class Bdellovibrionia; order Bdellovibrionales; family JAMPXM01. Next base: position 6,548 of record JAEUWE010000322.1, on the reverse strand, counting down.
ATCGTCAGCGTGTGGGCATCGCTCAGGCGCTGGTGAGTGATCCTGAAGTTTTGATTTTGGATGAGCCGACCTCAGGCCTTGATCCCCGCCAGGTCGCGGAGGTGCGGGCGTTGATCAAGGAGCTCAAAGGCGAGCACACGATTATTTTGTCGACGCATATTTTGCCTGAGGTGCAGGCGATGTGTGAGCGGATCATCATCATCAATCGTGGCCACATTGTTGCGCAGGATTCGCTTGAGGGACTTTCGACTCGGATGGCGGGCGCAACACAAGTGAAAATCAAAGTTGCTCGTCCGTCTGGCGAAGTTGAAAAATCGCTTCAGGCGATCCCGGGAGTTTCGGCTCTGGTGAAGAGTGAGCATGGCTACGCTATGGCGATTGCGTCGGGCGGTGCCGCCGACGGCGCGACCGACGGAGTCGTTGAGCGAATTGCAGAGGCGGCTGTTCAGTCGCGGGCGGGGCTTCTTGAACTTCGTCGCGAGAGCGCGGATCTCGAGGAGATTTTCTTGAAACTCACGACAAGTGAAGAGACTCAAACAACAGGAGGTGCCGTATGAGAGGCGTCTTGGTGATCGCGGGAAAAGATTTGCGCAATCTGTTTTTGAGTCCGCTGTTCTATGGAATTGCGGGCCTATGTACGATTGCATGGACCTTGGTGTACTTTTTGGGTCTTCAGGATTTTGCCCAGGCATCGGCGATGAGTATGATGCAGGGTGGGCAGGACGGTGGAGCCAATATTCACTTCGTTGTTTTTGCACGCCACATTTCGCTGGTGAATCTGGTGATGATCTTTTCAGTGAGCGCGATGAGTATGCGTCTTTTCACTGAGGAAAAACGGAATCAAACGATGTCGTTACTCTTGACGTCACCTGTTACCGCCACCGAAATCACGCTAGGCAAACTCCTCGCGGGACTGGCGGCGGCGTGGGCGCTGGTTGCGATCTCGTTTCTCTATCCCCTCAGTCTGCGTGCGTTTGCGAGTTTTGACTGGGGACCACTGATCTCGAGCTATATGGGGCTTCTGCTCATCACCGGCTGTTACGTCGCGATCGGAATGTTTGCATCAAGCTTAACCGAGAGCACGGTGCTTTCAGTTGTGATGGCGCTTATTTTTAACGTGATGCTCTGGTTTGTGGGCGCCGTCGCGGAAGCGCAGCCAGAACCTCCGTGGAACAAGATTTTCGAGCATCTCAATGTCGGGACGCACTTTGTGAACTTTATTAAAGGCTCGGTGAGTGTCGCGGGCCTGACGTTTTTCGCGAGCGTTATTGTATTGATGACCTTTCTCACTCAGCGTGTCGTTGAGTCGAATCGTTGGAGATAAGTCATGAGCAAAATCAGTAAATTCAGTCTGCTTTTTTCAGGTCTCTTTGCGGTCGCGGTGGTTGTGACTCGCATTATTTTAAACGGTTGGGTTGATGCGATGTGGGTCCCGCTTGGACTCGCGATTCTGCTCTTCGTGGTCCCGGTGGTGAAGGATTGGCGCTTGATGGCGGAGTTCTTTACTTTAAAAACGACAAAGCATGGCATGAATATGGGCGTGATGATTCTCACCATGCTTGTGCTCCTGTTTGCGGTGAACTTTCTTTCGGTGAGCCAAGAGAAGAAGTGGGACTGGACGTCGGAAGGATTGAACTCGCTGTCTGAGCAGTCGCTGAAAGCCGTTCAGACAATGAAGACGGGAACAGAGTTCGTCCTGCTCTATCGCAAAGGCGATGGCGACGAGCAGATCCGTCGACAGGTGCAGGAGCTTTCGCAGCTGTATCTTGATGTCTCTAAGAACATTCAACTCAAGATGTACAACGCACTTGAGCGACCGGATTTGGCGAAGAAGTACGAGTACACTTCAGGGCCATTCGCCTTCTACCTCGTGTCGGGCGAGCGTCACATGAAGATTGAAAACCCAAGCGAAGAAGAAATCACGCGGACTATGCTTCGTTTTGGAAAAGACAAAAAGAAGGCCGTCTATTTTGTCTCTGGGCACGGTGAACTTGATCCCGAGCTTCAGGGGCAAGAGGCGATATCTCTATTTAAGACAGACCTCGAGCTTTCTTACGAAGTGAAAAAGCTTGAGTTGTTCAAGCAGACGAAGGTTCCGGACGATGCTGAACTGGTCGTGATTGCGGGCCCTCGTCAGGCGTATTTGGCGCCTGAGGTCGAAGCGCTCCGTGAGTACGCGAAACGCGGCGGACGACTGATGCTGGCACTTGATCCCGATGGAAAGCACGGGCTGGCGTCTTTGACGAAGTCGTTTGGTGTTGAGTATCAGAACGACTACGTTCTTGATCCGCGAGCGATGATTCCGGGTGCGGGCACGATCGCAGCGATTGGGAGTGAGTTCTCGACGACGGCCGAAGCCACGCGCCCGCTTCGGAACGGTTTCGCGGTGTTTATTGTGGCCTCTGGTCTTAAGCGTGCGCCGGATGCGCCAGCTGACTTTAAATTCGATGAGCTTGTGAAGACCGACGACACTCCGATTGCGGCTGAAGAGCTGACGAACAATCCAAAGGTGCGCTCGAAAGGTCCGCACGTGATGGGTTATGAAGTGAAAGGGAAGCTTGCTGGGAGCGAGAAAGAATTCGACGTCATTATTTTTGGCGATAGCGACTTCTTTCGAAACGGTTTTTATCGCAATAACTTGAACCGCGATCTGGCGATGAACTCGGTTTCGAGTTTGGCAAAAGACTCGGAACTCGTGTCGATTCGACCAAAGACGCCAAAGGGGACGCAGCTTTCGATGACTCGAACACAGCTGATGGTCGTCCTTTTTGGTTTTCTCTTGCCGGTTCCGATACTGATGTTCTTTACGAGTGGACTTTTGTGGTGGCGCCGAAAGGCAGCCTAAATAGCGAGGCGTGAAGTCATGGCAAAGAAGAAGAGTTTTCCAACGGGTTTAGTTTTTGTTGTGGCGGTCGGGGCTTTTGCGTCGTGGACCTATTTTTCTCAGTACAAGGGGAAAGAGGCGGAACTCAAAGCCAAGGAGAAGTCGGAGGCGTTGATCCCATTTTCAAATTCCGAGATCACTGGAATTTCTTTGAATGGAAAGTTTGAACTTAAGAAAATCGATGGGCAGTGGAAACTTTTAAGCCCGATCACCGATCTTGCCGATCCCGTCGCGGTTGAATCCTATCTTTCGAGCCTTACGACTGAGAAATCGAAGGCGACTGTTGTCGGCGACGGCTATGATGGCGTTGAGAAAGCGAACATCGAGTGGAAGACTTATGGCCTTGAAGGTGCTGCGCCGACATTGACTCTTATGGCAGGCGAAAAAAAACGGACGATTCAGATTGGGACAGAGAAGGCCTACGACGGATCGCTGTATGCTCGGATTGATGGCGCCAATGCCGTCGTTCTGCTTTCGGCTGCAGTTTCTGGATCGATGGAGAAAACCGATCGCGAGATGCGCGATAAACGCTTTTTCCCTCGGGCACCTGATCAGAAAGCGCCGGTGATTCAATCGGTTGAGGTCGTAAAGTCAGCCGGTGGTGGCTTCAAGCTTGAGAAAAAGGGCGAGGATTGGCTTGTTGCCGGCGATAAAAACGCGTGGCCGCTCGATCAATCGAAGGTGCGTGAGTTTGTGGACTCTGCCGTTGGCCTGCGCGGTGCGGATATCTGGGCGGAAGACAAGACTGAGAAACGGATATTGGCCTCGCGAAAGCTCGATCGTCCCGCATTGACGTTACGGCTCAAGCCCGAGTCAGGCGAAACGCTTGAAGTGAAACTTGCGCCACTTGAGAAGGATCAAACGCTTACGGCCGGGTATGGATCAGCTCGCACGCTGATTTTTGGTGTCTACAAGGCGCAGGTTGAAGACCTGATGCGACCGCTTGAGGCTCTTCAGGATAAGAAGAAACCGTTTCAATTCAACGTTGCGGATGTTGCGAGCGTTGAGTTTGGCGCACGCGATTTGTTTTTACCGATGGCCGTCAATAAGGACAAAGCGGGATGGGTGATTGACCCCATTGATCCTAAAGCGAAATCGGCTGATCTCAAGCAGGATGCGCTCGAAGGGATGTTCAAGGCCCTTTCGGAACTCTCGGCAGAAAAAATTCTCCCGATGCCGGCAAGCAAGTTTCGTGTGATGGGCGGAGCAGAACCGATTCATTTGAAGTTCTTCGGCAGCAGTAAAAAAGTGGTTGCGGAGTTCACGTTTATTCCGCGTGACGTAAAACCCGGCTCGAAGAATGCGCGCTACGAGGTGATCTCAAGTTTGGTCGGCGGACGTCCAGTTGAAATCACTCGCGACGCGTTTGATGGCTTGGGTCTCGCGAAAATTCTTTCTCCGCGCTTAGGTGGGGAGAAGCCCGGCGCTTCTCCTGCGCCGTCGCCGACGGCGGCAGCTCGATAGCGGGCTGTTCGTGTCTTGGTCAAAGGCTCCCGCTATTTTTCAGGCTGTATTTTGGCTTGAGGAGTACGCGGGTGTTCGACCCGATGTGCCTTTTCAAAAGGGAGCTCAACACCGAGCTTCTCTTTGGTCAGTTGGGCTGACGCGACTTTGTTGAGAGCTGGTTTACAGCTTCGGCCTTTTAAATCGTAAACATGAGCCGTACTGCATGAAGCCAGTTTATTTTCGTTATCGAGTGACTCACATACAGGCTCACTGATCAATTGTACGCCGGCAATCTTGGCGTTTCCGCAATAGCGGGCCTTCGTTCCGATGATCTTGCAGGTTTTGATGTCGATAACACGGTTGCCGCCACAGCTGCCGCTGAACTCTTCAGTCATCAGAAGCGACTTATCACTGTTGACGTATAGTGCCGAGTAGTTACCGCCCGAGAATGTACACCGGGTCTTTCCATCTTGTGTGATTTTTAAAGGACCTTCGTGGGTCGTATGGTCCTGGTTGGCCTCCTCGAGAAGAATGGTCCGTGTTCCGATAGAATAGGTGCTGCTTGTTCCGCTCGCTGTGAGTTCGATTTTCTCAAATTGACAGTGGTTCGAGGCGACGGCCGGAAGTCCGAGAGTCGAGGAGAGTATCAGAGCGGACAGATTGCTCAGCATAGAAGGCCTCCGGAGATGGATGGATTCTCGTAGAGTATAGACGCGTACTTATTGAGTCACCTTGGACGTCCAGAAAACGGTGCGTCATAAGTGCCGTTGACGAGTGCCATTGAGGGCGTGGCTAAAACCGTCGACAGGGTCAGCAATATCAGTCACCGTTGAGACATGAGCACTGAAATCAATATTAAAAGTCCAACCCGTGTCGACCTTGCCGGCGGCACATTGGATTGTTGGCCGCTTTATCTGTTCTTAAACGATCCAGTGACGGTGAATTTGTCGATCGATATTTTTACTCGGGCCAAGCTCGTGCCGGTGACGGATGGCTCATCTCGCGTTCGATTGATCACGAGGGATCTGAAGCTTGATCGCGAGTATGCGAATCTTGAGCAATGTTTAAAAGATAAGGATCCGGCATTCGATCTCATACGGGTGATTTTAGAACATTACCGGGCGCCAATTGGGAATCGCGGCTTTTCGCTTGAGACAGCCTCGGACTCGCCCGTAGGTGGAGGGTTAGGCGGAAGCTCCTCGCTCTGCATTTCGATTCTTAAAGCGATTGGCCAATGGACGAAGATTTCCTATGGCGAAACGGATCTTGTTCGGCTCGCATCGCACCTTGAGGCACGGCTACTTTTAAAGCCGACTGGAACTCAAGACTACTTCCCGCCAATTGAGAGCGGTCTTTGCGTGATTACTTACGGTGCTGAAGGACCGGCGTGTCGCCGCGAGAACATGGATCCGAAGTTTTTTAAAGACCGATTTACACTCGTCTATACTGGGCGCTCGCACCATAGTGGCATTAACAATTGGCAGGTGATCAAGGATTGGCTGGATGGCGACGTGCGAACCAGAGCGGCGATGAGCGATCTTGCGGCGATATCGAACGAAGTCGCGCAAGCGGTTCGTGAACTTGATCACAAGGGCATCGCCAAGCTCTTCGCTCAAGAATTTGAAGCGAGAGTGCGGCTTTCAAGCGGCTTCTCAAGTCCGGAGATTGAAAAAATTCATGCGATTGCGCTGAAGCACCAGAGCGTTGCAAAGATTTGTGGGGCTGGTGGCGGAGGATGTGTCTTTGTCTGGTCGCCAGAGGGTGATGCGTCAAAGCGTGCGCGTATGGTGAGTGAGATCGACGAGTCCGGTTGCCGGGTTTTGCCGGCCCAGCCCTACTTTGAAAAGGGGACCTGAAATTGACACAGAAGCGAGCACGCACGACCAAGAAAAACCCTGGGATGCGTGTTCATCGCTTTGCGGGAGTTGCGCTTGGTGGTGGCAAAACCGATAAGACCGCCGTCGCGATCGTTGAGTATTATCCCGAGCAGAAGCGTGTTTTTTTGCGCGCCCTTCGCGAAAAGATCAGATCGGAAGGCGAAGTCTCTGGCGATCAAATGCTTTTTCATTTCCTTACCGAAGAAGAGCCTGGGCTTGAGATTGTAGCCCTCGATGCCCCGTTGCAGCTTCCAAAATGTATTCGCTGCACGTTGAAGTGTCCTGGTTTTGAAGCGTGCAAGCAGCCTGAGATTCGTTGGCTATGGAATGAGCACGAAGCG
>JAEUWE010000302.1 GCA_016791465.1 Pseudobdellovibrionaceae bacterium | reverse complement strand
TTGGGGTCACTCTGAAGTATCCGATACTTTTTCTTGTGACCTTCTTTGTGATTTCAAATCGACAGTTCGCCAATTACTTGGTTGGTCACGATGGTCTTCACGGTACAATTAGTAGGAATGCGCGATTGAATCGATTTATTGCGAAGTATTTCTGTTTGTATCCGGTCGCTGTGTCGTTTTACGCGTATCAAACAAATCACTTGGCCCATCACCGGTTTCTCGGAAGTGCTGTCGATCCAGATTTGAAGCTCTATAACTTCTATCCGATTGGCTTCGGCAGGTTTTTAAAACAGCTAATGGTGGGCTTTTTTGGCGGGAGCCTGTTGGTGGACTTTCTGAGGTACTTTACGCCTGCAAATCAATTGTTGCGATCAACGAGGCGCGAGTCATGGCTAGCGGGGGACTACATTGAGTATACTGTTGCGGTCATATTGCTTGTCGGCCTGCTGTTGGCGACGGGCGGAGTTTGGCTTTTATGCATTTGGTTTTTGCCGCTCTTCTTTATGATTCCGTATTACTACTTTGTCAGCGCCCTACAGCATGGATTGATTCATTCATTCCCGGCACCGACGAACTCTCGAAACATTGATGGCCATTGGCTATTGATGGAGATCCTGCTGCCGTGCTCGACGCATCTTCATGGCGTTCATCACGATCATCCTTCGGTGCCATTTCATGAGTTGGCGAGGTATCGGACTCAGGATGGAGCAAGAGTTGAATCGTTTTTTTCGGCGACAGAAAAGCTTTTCTCATCATGACGCCGGTTGATTGCGAACTCTATCTTAATAGGTCTGAGGCCAAAGTGGTGGATTGGTTGGCCGGCCGCAGTCGATATGAGCAGGTTGTTGCCCTTTTGCTAGTTGTTCCAGTTCTCATCGTATGTCTTCCGCTTTTTTCAAAGATTCGAATTGGCATTTTGCACTACCCAAGCATGGCGGCTATCGCGCAAGTGATGATTGTTCTTATCGTGCTGGCTCCAGCGATGCTTTTTTTGGGGCAAAGAACACAGCTGCTTTATACCGTTGGCGCAACCACGTTGGGTTGGGTGCTTCAAGTGTTTCATACATATGGGGCCAAGGCACCACCTCAGCTTGTCGCGTTGTTTCCGGTACTTGCCATGCTGACGATCGGCTTTTTTCGGTGGGTTCGTCCATCGAGGACGAGCATACTGAGTTATTGCGTGCTTGTTGCGGCTCTTGTGCTGGGCGTGCTGCGAACAGTGCCATTCTCTGTCTGGCTAAAGTGCGTAAAGTTCAACTACTTTGTAGTCGGGATGATGGCACTGTATGCGGTGCGGTTTTTTAAGAATCCAACCGATCAGTTGCGATTTGTTTTCACTCCTGCTCATCTCCTCGTGCCAGTGGTGTTTCCATTGCCAGAGCGTGATGATCCCTATCGTCATTCGGACCAAAGAGTTTGGTGCAGTGGGCTCGTACAGATTCTGAAAAGTTTTGTTTTCGTCGCCGTTGCCGCTCTCGTCTTTACCGTTGGCGTTGAGCGATCCGCCGGTATCACCGCGCCGTTTATTCGAGCGGTCGGGATGTACGTGGTGTATTTGGTGATTGCGCCTGCATTTGGGAACTTTCTCACTGGCATAGGTCGACTGTATTTTCTAAATATTCCGGACTGCAGCAATCATCTTTGGCTGGCCTCGTCGCCGCTCGACTTTCTCAAGCGAGACAATGTGCATGCCTACAAGTTTTCGATTCGGTTTGTATATTTTAAGTTGTTGGCGCTGACTCGAAGCCCTTTTCTTATCGCATTTCTTTATACGCTGCTGTTTCCAATATATCGAAACCTTGTCGAGTATGCGGCCCGCCCGCAGCCGCTTACGTGGGAAGCGGTGTATCAATCATTCGCAACGGGCATGTTGTTTTGGGGACTTCTGCTGATTGCGATCGGACTGACCTTTCGTTTTTCATTTTTTAAATCTCAAGGCGATAGATGGGCGCCGGTTCTTGCGACTCACGCATTGATGCTATTGGTATTAGGTGTTTTCTCGCTCCGGGTTTTTCCATCATGATGCTTCGTTGGTGGCTGATTTGTTCTTCCGTCGCAGTCTCACTGTGTTTTTATATGAGTCGGTCGGATTGGCCTCTATTGCCGATTCTGATCGGCGGAGTCTTGATTTGGCCAAAGGCAAAGTACCAAATCTTGCTGCTGACGGGGCTTGCCAGTTTCTTTATGCGCCTCAGTTTATCGATTGGATTTCCAGATCTCTCGCTGACGGGGCCGTTGCCCAATCTGCCGTTTCTTCAGTGTGTGCTGATATCTGGTCTGATATTGGTTGAGGCCGTCTTATTGACATTTGTCGTTCGATATTTTGGTCAACATGGACGCATTCGGAATTCTATTTTTCTCATCGGGACCTTTATTGTGCTTGTTGCCTTATCTCTGGTTGGAACTGGCTATGTAGAGGATGTGACGAGTGTGCGTTTGATTGCTTGGCCACTGCGCGCACTTGTTTGGCTTGGTCCATGTGCACTGCTAACGCTCACAACACTTCCACAGGCGGAGAAGTCTTTTTGGTCCGTGCTGGCTTCTATCTGCCAAGGATGGACGTTGGGAATTAAACATCCGTTTGGAGCTTTGGCTCGCTGGGAGAGTCGTGAGGCTCGAGTGTTTGACGAGGTGGTTCGCGTTCAAAGGAAGGGTTTGAAGCTACTCTTGGGGACGGCAGTCGTTGTTCTTGTTCAAAGAACGAGTGCATCTTTGTTTTCAAATGCTGAGGTGGTGCAGACAGTTTCTCCGATACTTGAGCTCTTAAAACTCCTGAATGAGGGGGCTCCATTGTCATTCACGATGGCGTGGCGCTATGTGCTTTTGGATTGGTTTGATTTTTTTTTCCGGGCATGGGTTTGGGGTGCTATGGCGATCGGCATTTTGCGTCTTGCAGGATTCGAGTTGTTTCGCCACACCTGGCGACCATGGGCTGCAACCTCGATTTTCGACTTTTTTCAGAGAAGTCTCTTTTACTTTAACGATGTCATATTTGGAGTTGTTTTTTGGCCGGTCTTTACCTCGCTTCGTTTTCGAAGTCAGAAAGTCAGAGTTTTTCTGTCGCTCTTTTTATCTGTTGGCCTTTTCAATTCGCTTTTGACGACGGGGTATGAGTGGTTTCGTGGAGAGTGGCAGCAGCCAACAGATCTTCTCCTAAAGAATGGAACCGGGTTTATTTGCTACCTCACTTATGCGACCCTGCTTACCATTGCACTCTATCCATCAATGTTGGCGCGTCTATCGGATACCGGTGACGTGAGGCCACTCGGCCGGATGCGGTTCGTTCGAATTGGCGTATTTATACTGTTTTGGTCATCCATTCGTATTTTCGAACGATCGTTGCCTGGTGAATATCTCCTGAATTGGCGCCTTTTTGGTCTATTACTTGGTTTTCCGATTTAGGTCGGCGTGCTTCACTTAAAATTAAGCAAGACCTGGGTCGAGAATGGGCTGAAAGTAAAACACTAAACGAGCGTCTATTGTTTAACATCAGAGAATGCCGAGCGCGCAGCAGAGTGATCAGTGGACCGAGGGGCGATTTCGAAGGTCCATCACGGGAAAAGTGTCCTTGTGGCTTGGGCTATTGACTGTTGGCGCAATGGTGCCGCGAGCACTTATTTCTCCGCTGACGCCGGCAATGTATATTCCCAATCTTATCAGCGCATCTCTGCTTATTTCTAATTTTATCTTGATTCGAAGAGGTGCGAGCGCGCGTGCTTGTGGTCTTCTGTTGGTCGCGGCCATTTTTGCGCTTGCAGTCAATAGCGGAATCAACAATGGGGGTCTGAGAGCTCCAGTCTCGGCGGCGTTCGTGCTTTTGCCGCTTGTTGGATATCTGTCGCTTGGTCGGTTCGGCGGGCGCATTGGAGTCATGCTAACCGTTTTTGGAATGGTCATGCTTTTAGTTGCCGAGAAGTACGATGCAATCGTACCACTTGTAGATTCCAGCAAATACACAGTCTACAAAACGCTCGTTTACTCTGTTGGAGCGTACTTTGCCTACGGTATAGGAGTCTCGTTTGATCGGGCTCGCGTTGAGACAGAGAAGATTCTTGTGGCACAAAGGCAGGCCGCGAGTGCAGCTGCGAAAATGGCCGCACTGGGAGAGATGGCCAGTGGTGTTGCTCACGAGATCAACAATCCACTCGCAATCATCCGAGGTCGAGCTGACCACCTTTTGACATTGCTTGATGCAGGACCAGTGGATACC
>JAEUWE010000251.1 GCA_016791465.1 Pseudobdellovibrionaceae bacterium | reverse complement strand
ACGAGGTTGAGGTACATTGAGGTTGTGCCGCGAACTCCGCTGGTGAAGCTTGACGACGCGCCCTGCGATGCGGCAACGATCCAGGTGAAGGGCCGTTGATACCACGGCGCCTCTCCAGGGTTTCGTTTCATATTGATGGAGAGGAGCGGCAAAGCCACGACGGCTATGACGATGAGGAGTTTTCGAATATCAAACGCGAAGAAGTTCAAGGGCGGAGGTCCTCCAAATAAGTCGGCCGCAAAAAGATTTTGTCCGCACGATCACCCCATTCCAAAGAAAGGTCCTTGAAATTTCAAGTAAAACTGGCTGTCATTGGCACTTATCCCGGGCGAAGTCGCAGGGCCGTTATCAGGAGGATGAGAATGTCATCGCAGATGAGTCAGTTTCGGAGCAGTTTAAAGAACGCATGGCGGAACGATCGCCGCCAGCTCCTGCGTAGCGCAACAGCATGGTTTTTGTTTGGCGCAATCATTGTCGTCTTCGTCTTTTGGGGACTGACTCCTCAGCAGGCCGGTGTTACTCAGGGCGGTACCGCTGCTCAAGTGGACGGCGAAATCGTCTCGATGGCGGAATTCGCCGAGCGAACCGAAATCATGAGCCAGAATCCAAACTTTGCTCAGCTCGAACAGTTTGGCGGCGATTTTGCGCGCCGTTACATTCGTCAACAGGCTCTGCAGGGGCTGGTTGATGAGCGACTTTTAAGCAAATCGCTCCAAAAAATCGGTGTTTCGACGTCCGATGCGCAAGTTCGCGACACCATCACCGGCATTCAGGCGTTTCAAGAGGATGGTCGGTTCAGTCATACGCGATATCTCTCTTACCTTCAGGCGACACGCCAGGATGCAGGCAGTTTTGAGGGAAAAATTCGTCGCCAATTGGCGGCTGGGCTCGCGGCGCGTGCTTTTTCAGCGGCACTCAAGCCCATTCCGCAAGAATCCAAGCTCTTGAAAGAACTTGAGGCGATCAAAGCCAATGTGGAAGGCGTGAGTATTCCGACAGAGAACCTGGTGATCGCCGAAATGATTCCGGCGGCTCAGGTGAAGGAGTTTCTTGCAAAGCCTGACGCCGAGGCTCGCTTGAAGACATATTTTGAGACCCACAAAGACGAATTTGTTCAGGCCGAGAAGGCAAAAGTTCGCCATATCTTGGTCCGCGCGGAGAAGGGAAATGCCGACGCCGTCGCGAAAGCCAAAGCCACAGCGGAGGCGTTGGTGAAAGAACTCAAGGCTGGAGCGGACTTCGCCAAGCTGGCAAAAGAGAAAAGCGAAGATCCAGGCTCGAAAGAAAATGGCGGTTTGATCGACTTTTTCGCGCGTGGTTCGATGGTTCCCGAGTTTGAGACCTATGCGTTTTCAGCAAAGCCCGGTGAGATTTCAGCTCCTATCCAGACGGATTTTGGTTTTCACGTGATTCGGGTTGAAGAGCGTCGTTCGGCAAAGAACCCGGCACTTGATGACGTCAAAGAGGATATCGCCGAGAAGCTGGTCGCCCAGGAGAAGACCCGCGAGGAGATTCAGGCTCTTGAGAAAGCTCTGGTTGATGGGCAGGCTGACGCCGTTCAGAGCTTTGTTGCAAAGCATAAGCTCAAGTGGACGGAGTCAGGTAACTTTTCAGTGACAGCGAGTGCGATTCCTAAGCTTGGCGGTGGTGACGAGGCCGTCGGACTTGCGCTGAAGTTGACCGCAGCGCAGCCGTTAGCGAAGAAACTCGTTCGCCAGGGACCAGCGGCTTTGCTTTTGAAATACAAAGCTGTGACGGCAGACGCGAAGGTCGCAGCTAAGGGCGATGCTGGCAAAACAGACGCCGGTAAAGATGCTGAGGCCGCGCGTGAAGCGCAGGCTGCCCGTCGTGGTGAAGAGGTTTTTGGCCATTGGGTCGCCGAACTTCGCAAATCGGCTAAAATCTCGATCGCTCCAGAGGTGGCTCAGGGCACTCAGGCGGCCGTTGAGGAGTAGGCTTTTTAGGACGCTGTTTTGATTTCATAGAAGGCGCCCCGAATGGGGCGTTTTTTTTTTGGAACAGGCGCTTTCGCCATGAAAACAATTGCCGGCTGATTCAGCAGAAAATCAGGAATATTGCGCGGCGCATTCTTTGCGCTTGTGCGATGCCGTTTGACCCCCTACTTTTGCCGCAAAGATCTTCGGGGAGGAACTGAATGGTGAATGCGGGTGCGAACACGTGGCAGGCTGACTTGGCGTTAGTCCTCAATTCGGATCAAGATTTCGTGCAGAAGTGGATTGCGGACATGGTTGCTCTTTGCGAGCCCCAGGCAGTTCATATCTGCGATGGCTCCGAAGCAGAAGATCAGGCTCTTCTCGATTTGATGGTAAAGAAGGGCACGCTCAAACAGCTGAATCCCGAAAAACGCCCCGGCAGCTATCTCGCTTGGTCTGACACCAAGGACGTGGCGCGCGTCGAAGACCGCACATTTGTTTGCAGCGAAGAGAAGATCGATGCGGGCCCCAACAACAACTGGATGGCTCCAGCGGAGATGGACGCGAAGCTTCATCCAATGTTCAAGGGCTGCATGCGCGGTCGCACGATGTACGTGATTCCATTCTCGATGGGACCGATCACTTCGCCGCTTTCAAAAGTTGGCATTGAGATTTCGGATTCCCCCTATGTCGTCGTCAACATGAAGCGTATGACCCGAATGGGGAAACATGTTTGGCCACGCGTGACGACGGAATTTGTAAAGGCTCTACACACAGTTGGAATGCCGCTCGCCCAGGGTGTTCAGGACAAAGCCTGGCCGTGCAACGATGAAAAATACATCGTTCACTATCCCAGCCGAAATGAGGTCTGGTCGTTTGGTTCTGGCTACGGTGGAAACGCCCTTCTTGGCAAAAAATGTTTTGCGCTTCGTCTCGCGAGCACCATGGGTAAAGAGCAGGGTTGGCTTGCCGAGCACATGCTCATCCTCGGGGTTGAATCACCTAAAGGTGAGAAGATGTACGTTGGCGCCGCCTTCCCTTCCGCCTGTGGAAAGACAAACTTCGCGATGATGGTGCCGCCGACAGCATTCGATGGCTGGAAGGTGACCACCGTCGGTGACGACATTGCGTGGATCAAACCTGGAGCAGACGGAAAGTTCTATGCGATTAACCCGGAATCGGGTTTCTTTGGTGTTGCACCGGGAACGTCGCTTCAGACCAATCCCAATGCTGTTCGCACAATCGCGAAGAATGTGATTTTCACAAACGTCGCCCTCACAGAGGACGGTGATATCTGGTGGGAAGGTCTTTCCAAGACTCCTCCGGAGAAACTTACTGATTGGACTGGACAGCCTTGGACTCCTGGTTGTGGACGTCCTGCCGCTCATCCCAATGCGCGTTTCACCGTCGGTATTGAGCAGTGTCCGTCGCTTGATGATAAGTGGGATGCCGCGGATGGCGTTCCGCTTTCGGCTATGATTTTCGGTGGTCGCCGTGCGGGTCTCGTTCCTCTTGTTTACGAAGCCGACTCATGGACAGGCGGTGTCTACCTTGGCGCCACATTGGCGAGTGAGACCACTGCGGCAGCCGCAGGAGCAACCGGCGTTGTTCGTCGCGATCCGATGGCGATGCTGCCGTTTTGCGGTTACAACATGGGCGACTACTTCGCGCATTGGTTGAGCTTTGAAGGAAAAACCGGCGTGAAGCTTCCAAAAGTTTATGGAGTGAACTGGTTCCGCAAGGACGAAGCAGGCAAGTTTATCTGGCCGGGATATGGCGATAATATGCGCGTTTTGAAATGGATCTTTGAGCGAGTGATGGGAAGGGCGACAGGCGTGAACCACGCGCTTGGCGTGAGTCCGAGCTATAAGGATCTCGATTGGAGCGGTCTTGAGTCCTTTAGTGAGGCCGCATTTGAGTCCATCACGACGATTGATAGCGCCGCTTGGGGCCAGGAAGCGGCAAGTCACCGCGAGTCTCTTCAGAAGTTTGGAGAGCGCATGCCGGAGAAATTGCTGACTTATAACGAGCGTCTCGCTGCGAGGGTAGCCAGTCCGGTGAGTGAAGATTCCGTTACGACTGTCTAGATTGAAGAAGAGAAGCATTTGAGTCAGCCCCCGAACATTGTTTGGGGGCTTTTTGCTTTTGAACTATACTGGTGCCGATGAAACCGCCGGGACGAAGTCGTAAGCCTGAGGCGATGTTCTGCTCCACTTGCGCCAAACGTGAGTGGCTTAAGCTCTTTGGTCGTGTACCAACGACGGCTGAAGAGCGCTCAATTGAGCTCAAGCTCCGGGATTGGCTCGGCGCCTCGCGTATTCAGTCGATGCCATGCCTCAGCGTTTGTCCGGAAGTGGGGTTGAGCGTCGCGCGACGCGGAAAAACTCAGGTCTTGTCAGAGGAAGACCTCAAAGTCGTGAATCGACAGTTTGATCCGACGCGGCAGCTGACCCTTTTTTCGGATACCGTCAATGAGGACGAGAGCACGGGCGGCGCAGGGGCGACGTCTTAGCCTGTCTTTGGTTTGACAAGAATGATCGCGCCGCGATCTGCTTGAACGTGAGGCAGCGAGGTGAGGCAGTGGATGACTCATCGAGGTGGTGCCGAGTCTTTCAACTTTAGGCGATCAAGAGATCAAAGGATGATTCGATGTTGCGCTTTCGACCAAATAACAGATGGGCCTCACTTTTAGCCGCTTTCGCCGTTCTCGTTGCCGCAGACCAAGCGACGGCGTTTCCGATTACCAGCGAGAAGGCGTGGAACCCAGCGCTTTCGGCCACGATTTTGGCTGACGGCTTCACCTATAACGGGATCACCGCGCTTTCGAACTGTTCAGGTTCGTTTGTAAAGTTCAAAGGTGCTTCGCCTGATGCTCTCGGATTGATTTTGACCAATGGCCATTGCACCGGAGGTGGTGTTTTTGGCGGCGGAATGCCACAGCCCGGAGAGGTGTTTTATCGGAAGGCCCAATCATTTAGCGTGAGCCTGCTCCGTCAAGACGGAAGCCGACTTGCCGGACTTCGGGCGACGAGCATCGTGTACGGTACAATGACCGATACGGATCTCGCGATTTTGCAGTTGAACCAGACCTATCGTCAAATCGAGACGGCGACAGGGGTGCAGCCGCTCGTGATCGCCGATCAGTTGCCGCAGCCTGGAACGATGATCGATATTCCAAGCGGCTATTGGAAACGCACTTATAGTTGTCAGATCGAAAGCCTTGTTCACGTCTTAAAAGAGGGCAACTGGACCTTTACCAATTCGATTCGCTATAGTCCCGTGGGCTGCGAAGTGATTGGCGGAACATCGGGTTCGCCGATTTTATCGCCAGTGACTGGTGAGGTGATTGCCATCAACAACACTGGAAACGAATCAGGGAAGACCTGCACCGTGAACAATCCATGTGAAGTGGATCCATCTGGAAATGTCACCGTGATCAAGGGACGTGGGTACGGTCAGCAGACCTATACGCTTTATTCGTGTCTCAATGCCAAAGCGGAATTTGATTTGGATACGCCGGGGTGCGTTCTTCCGAAGGGGCGCTGAGTCCCGATTGTTTAAATATGGTTGCGATATGCATCGAACGAAGGCAGAGCTTGCCTTCGTTTTTTTTCGTGATGGAATAGGTTCCGACAGGGGCGCATTGGATCCCTGACTGGAAACTATCATTGGAGGATTACAATGGGAAAAATGATCGTGTTTGGACTCATGGCTGCTGGTTTGGTTCTCGGCGGATGTGCAACAGCCGTTGAAAAAGAAGTCGAAACAAAAGTCGCGGCTGAAGCGCCTGCAACACAGCCCGGTGAACTTGCTGCCAAAGGATTTGAAACATGGGCATCAAGCACATCGTTGAATGCTGACCAGAAGTCGCGATTGGCGACGATTCACTCGTCGACAGCACGTGAGGCGATTCGAATTCGCGGCGAAATCACCAAAACAAAGTCAGCCCTTTTTAAAGAACTGGCCAAAGGGAACTACGAAGCAAAGACGATCAACACGCTGAAAACAAAAATCGTGAAGCTCGATCAAGAACGTCTCGAGGTCATGTTTAAAGCTCTCGACTCGGTTGAGAAAACTATCGGCCGCGGCGAAGACGCGCAGAAGTATTATCGCTTCTTGGAAGTGATGGAAGCGCAGCCGGTTCGCGAGTTCTAATACGTCGCTCCGGCGGGGCCCAAGCCCGCCTTCGCTGCTTTCGAGCCAGAGGCTTGAAAGATTGAAGAGACAAGCTCAGGCGCAATGGGCGTCGCTCCGGCGGGACCCAAGCCCGCCTTGAGCACACTCAAGTGAAGGGCTCTCCGAGAGGGGGCCTTTTTCTTTTTCGGTGTTCGTTTGGCTGAAATAGGGTGAGTTTTTTTCATCACCTTAGGCATTGTTTCTAAATCAAATCCAAGTTTGGACGCCCCTCGGTTTCGCCTCTATAAGAGGCAGCATTCTATCACAGCGTGTGGCGCCCATGTCGGCGTCTGAGGAGTTCAGAAAATGATTCGCGCAGTGCTTTTCTCGATCGCTTTTCTTTTTGTATCGCAGGCGTTTTCGCAAACGGCTGTTCATTCTAAGTGTAAGCCAGTGGCGCAGTTGACTCAGCCTTTCTTGGCTGGGCAGGCGACGGTCCAAGCGATCAATTCTCTTGAGATTGATATGGATCGGACGGGCGCGAAGATGAAAATCAACGTCGACCTCTTTGAGGCAGGTTATGGTGCGACACCTTCAAAAGTGGTGAATGTGACCGAGAACTTCTCGATGGCGTCTATAAAGACAGGTATGATGATCGATTGGGCACAGGACTCTGGAAATCAAGTCGACTTTCAGTACATCATCACACAGCAAAATGAGCTGCATGTTACGACCGCAGGCCCAATTCCTCCGGGAACATACAAGGCTGATCTCGATTTGGTCTTGATCAGCACCTATCCCGACGGCCGAATGGCAACGGGTGTTTTGAAGCTTCCTCTCACTTGTGACGAGACTTACGTTTACTAAGTGTCCCAGTTTTCAGCGCGGGGTCAGGCTCGCACTTTGATTCTCAGTCTGCTTCCAGTCGGTGTTTTCATTCTGATCGAAGCTCTTTACGGAACCGTTGCCGGCATAATTGCCGGTGCGGTTTCCGGCGTTGGTGAGATTGCCTACGAGTATTGGAAAAATGGTCGCGTTGACCGTTTGACGATCGTCTCTAATCTCTTGGTTCTTGGCCTTGGTGGGCTTTCGCTCTATGAAGACAACGGCGCTTTTTTTAAACTGCAGCCAGCGATTCTGCTTTTCGTATTTGCGGCGGCGCTTATTGGTTCATCTCTTCTCGGAAGGCCACTTCTTGTGCTTTTGGCACAAAAGCAAAGGCCTGATCTTCCTCCTCTTGCGGTTGAGCGGCTGCGCGGCTTCAACTTTCGAATGGGTCTATGTCTTACCGCGATCGGGGCGCTTGGTGCCTATGGCGCTTTTTATTGGAGCACAGCTGTCTGGGCGATGTTCAAAGCAGTGGGGGCTCCGATTCTCATGATCGCATACACTGCGATTGATTTTAGCATTCTGCGCTGGCGCATGCGTCGGCGCTAACTACTTCATCCACTTCTCATATTCGATATGCAGGCAGCGATCAGAGACCCCCCCCCCCCCCCCGGCCTCGGCGCGCTTTTCTGCTTCGGGATGCGAGATCCCAAGCTGAAGCCACAGCACCTCGACGCCGCCAGCGGCGATCACCTCGTCCACCACGGCCGGAATTTTATCGGAACTGCGAAAGACATCGACAAACTTCCGATATTCAGGCGGAACATCGGCGAGTTTGGGGTAGATCTTGAATCCCGCAATCTCGGTTTGTCCAGGGTAAGTGCCGACCGCATCATAGCCTTTTGATTTCATAAAGAGCGGAACGCGCTGGCTGGGTTTACTTCCGTCTGGGCTCAGCCCATAGACGACAAAACGCTTGTACTGAGTGAGCAGGTCTTTGATTTCGGTGTCTTTGATATTCATGTCAAAGACGCTAGGTCATGAGGCTCGAGTGAGCAAGTGGCGCTTCGTTCTCTGATTGTAGGAATTAGCGACTTTACTTGCCGAAGATGAACGGAATGCAATGCCGCGCTTGGATTCGTGATGTCGAACAGAAAAAGTGATAAGAGCGCTGGCGTTCAATAAGAAGAGAGTGAGTGATAGCTATGAAAAAGAACTGTGCAGCGATTTTGTTTTCGACGCTTTGCGCGTTTGTCTCTGTGTCGGCGAGCGCCGCCGATTTCGTCTGGGGAGTCCCATCCGGATCATGCGTCAGTACTGATCCGGCGATTCAGCC
Source organism: Pseudobdellovibrionaceae bacterium (assembly GCA_016791465.1). Taxonomy (GTDB): domain Bacteria; phylum Bdellovibrionota; class Bdellovibrionia; order Bdellovibrionales; family JAMPXM01. Next base: position 5,058 of record JAEUWE010000251.1, on the reverse strand, counting down.
GCCGTTTGAGATGACGATTTACTCCTCGATGATCAGTCCGTCGACATCGGCGATGATTGCGACAGCGTCGGGTGATTATCGCAATCTCTATCAGGTGTCGTTGACCTTCGACCAACAGGCGCTGCGTGCGGAGTATATGACTCCAGCCGTTTCGGGCGGGAGTCAGTCGAAACTTGTTATCGACTTTTCGAACTGGACCGGCGTTTGGTCTGATGCCGATGGCAAGAACCCGATTCAATTACTGTGCAAAGAACTGCCGCTGGTTCTTCCTACGCCGTAGTCGGCTTTCGCTTTTCTGACTGTTCTTTGTCGAAATTCGCCAGTCGGAGATCAGTGAATCAGCCAGGTGCGAAAGCGCGTGGCTTTTCCTGTGCTGTCAGTGGTGACTGAGAGCGCTGAATTTTCTTTGCACCAGTAGGTGCGAATCGTACTGCCATCCGGCTCGGCTTTGGCTTCCGAGGGTTTCAAAAAATGAAAGCTGCAACCCTCGACTTTGCCCATGTTTTTTTGCGCGGCACGAAAGGCTCGCTTCGGGCTGAGTGGTTTTGCCAGCAATGCTTCGGTGCCAGGGGCGACCTCATTGAGATCAAAGACGATTTTGTCGCCGTTTTTGAAATCAACGAGAAGCGTGCTCGATTCGACCTTGCAAGCCACGGCCTTTGAGCGATGGTTTATAAAGCGGAAGGTTTCGTTTTGCTTTAAAGTCTTTGCGAACGAAGCAAGACGTTCATTTCCTGCGGCCTCCGCCAGGCAAAGGCTTTCGGGCTGGGCCGCAAACATGGGGTGTCCGACCATCATGAGAAGAACGGTCAAGATAAGGGCTTTCATACGAGATCCTTTCTGATCGATTCAGGCGGATGTGAACGGAACTTGAAATACCAGTATTTGAGATGGTGGCCCCGGGGAGAATCGAACTCCCACGTCCTTGCGGACACTGGATTTTGAGTCCAGCGCGTCTACCAATTCCACCACAGGGCCATTCCTGTCATGAGTGACAACGAGCGGTCCAAAATAGAGCCTTTTTTCGGCGGGCTCAAGAAGTTCTTTCATTAGTGTTGCCGAGAAAGACACCTTTTTAGTCCACCGTCCTTCCATAGACCCAGGTCATTCGGCCTTCAATTGGAGATGGGAAAATCTATTGAGGAGGGCGCCCGGTGACACCTGGTGGCACAGCGATTGCCTATAATGCCGGAAGTCTCGGTGCCTACATACGAGGCAAGAAACGTGTTTCAAGCCATGAGCTTGGGTGAGCGGAATCGATGATTCTGCCGGCCTTGGTGAGTGGTGGAAACAACAGAGGAGTTCTTATGAAGAACATGATTCGAGTTCTCGCCGTCATTATGTTGATTCAGTCAACAGCGGCATTGGCGCAAACAGGAGTGCAGTCAGCACCACAAAAGCGAGTGGTTCAGATTGATGAATCGACCGGCGACCTCGTTGAGGTTGAGCAGGTGGCTCCTCAGGCGACCGCTCCGATTGTGATCATGAACAACCAAAAGTCGACTCAAGGCGCCGCGCAAACGGCGATCCAAGAGCAACCGACAACAATCATCGAGGACTCGCCGCTTTCGATGTCGAGTGCTGAGCGCCGTCGTCGCGACCGCCAGTCTCTTGAGCTTCAAACAGAGAGCCGCATTGTCGAAAAGCTTGAAGAGGCTCGCATGGAAGACGAACGTCGTCGTTCTGAGCGTCTCTTTAATCAGAGCTTTGGGTCTGGCGACCACTCGCAGCCGGCTCCGCAGCAGGTTCAGGTGATCCAAGCTCCAGTTGCGGCCCCAGTGGTTCCAGTTGAAGCCGTGAAGCCAGAACCGAAAGTGAATGTGAAAGAAGAGATTCGTGCCGCTCTTGAGGAAATGAAGCCAAAAGAGGAAGCGAAGCCCACTGAGTACTACATTCAGGGTCTCGTCGGTATGGGGAACTATCCCGACGCTGTGAACGTTCGTGGCAATGTATCGACTGGATTCTCAGTTGGTATTGTCACTCCCGAGCGAATCGTTGCAGAGGGAACTTTCCAGTATTCAGAGTTCGATATCGAAACGATGAATCCAGGATACTCATATGCGACGCCACCGTTTAAGACGTTGTCACAGTACAACTTCTCAGCGGCGATGAAGTATCAGTTGTTCTCGGGTCGAGTTCGTCCAGTGGTTGGAGCGGTTGCCGGTTACACGTATCGTTCGTATCGCGACCAGCAGACGTACTACTACTCGACAAATGCGGGCAACGTTTCGACCAATGCTTTTGATGTTGGTGGTCTCGTTGGTTTGGATGTACAGCTGACAAATTCGTTCTCAATCGGCGTGGATCTTCGTTACATGAAGAACATCGCTTACCGTGAGAACTCAGATTATCAGCGCTCGTTTGTTTACCAGCGCGTCGGAAAAGCCGTGGAAGAGCTCGATTACTACATGAGTTCTTTGGTCGCTCGCTTCATGTTCTAAAAGCGTCGGATCGACCTCAGGTCGATCCTGCTTTTCACGCAAGGGTGTGAAAAGATGGCAAGCGTCGGATCGACCAGAGGTTGAATCTGCTTTAAGCCGCCATTCCCGGAATAGGTGTGGCGGTTTTGTTTTGTGCCGGACCTTGCTTTCTAGGGGCACCGGGGAACATAATTTTTCAATGTTGAAAATCAGCACGACTGTTCTCCTGATGGCTTTGTTTTCGATTGGCCGCGTATCCTGGGCGGCCGATAGCGGTGGGGCAGAGAGTCTCGATATCGTGACGCGTGTCGTAGGTGAGGTCGGCCCGCGAGTGGTGACGTCGCGGGAGGTTGCCATGAGTGAGGCGATTGCCCAGGTGCTCTCGGGCCTTCCGCTTGGAAAAGACAAGTCGGTGATCAAGCCGGCTGACCCGACCTTTGCGGGGCAAGTTGTTCGTGTTCTCGATGAGTGGACGGTGTTTTTAGAGGCAGCGGATATCGACGCGCGAAACGCCGATAAGACTGAAGTTGCGAAATGGCAAAAGAGTGTTCAGGAGCAGTGGAAAGGTGTCCCCTCATGGGAGAAACTCGAGCCGTCGAGTTCAGAAGTGAAAGAGGTCATCGAGCGCAAACTTGTGGCTCAAGCCTTTGAGCGTCTAAAGGTTGATGCATCGCTTGTGAATATCTCGGACCAAGAGGCGCAACAGTATTACAAAAAAAATCGCCTGCGCTTCGGCGGTCTCCCGTTTGAGAATTTTAAGGACAATATTAAAGCGGCGCTTGCAAAGAGTCAGACCGAACGTCGGCTTTTAGAGTGGCGAGCGGTTCTTCGGCGGAAGTATCGCGTGCGCAACTATCTTGGGGCATAAGGTGATTCGCGAGGCCGGCGTTGACGACGAGTCGTGGATATCATCGCTGATCGATCAGGCTCGAAGTTTGGCCGAGGTTTGGCCTGGGCGTTGGAATCAGCGGATGGTCACGGAGGCCATTCAGGAGCATCGCTGTCTTGTGGCTGAGGCGGGTGCCGTTGCTGGTTTTTTAATCTATCGCCCCCCTGGCGAGGCGTGGGAGGTGGACCTCGTTGCAGTGAGTCCAGCGCAGCGAGGTCGCGGAATTTTCCGTGAATTGCTGGCTGGGCTAATTCAGGTTGCAATGCGTCACGCCGCGAAGGGTGGCCAAGTCTATCCGGTTTGGCTTGAAGTTCATGAGGCGAATACCGCTGCTACAGCAGCCTATTTACGGTGCGGTTTTCGAGAGGTCGGTCGGCGCCCTGGCTATTATGCTGATGGTGGAGCTGCAATTCTGATGACCAGAGATTGCCTTTAGCCCAGCGAACTGGTATTTCTAAGCCTCGTTCGATGGCCCCAGAAGGGCCATTTTTTTTTGCTTGGTTGGGATAATGCAGGAAGAGACCGGGTCTTCAGAAAATCGTAGTTCTTGGCGCGACGTCGTCGCTCGTTTAGCGGCGGAAGTTGCTCTTCGCGAGGGTTGCGAAATTTACGATATTGAATTTATCGGTGCGGGCGGCAATCGTGCGCTCCGCATTTTTATCGATAAGGTTGATGGCGGCGGTGTCTCGATTGACGACTGTGCGAATGTTTCGCGTGGTCTGAATCTCATGTTGGACGTCGATGACGTGATTCCGGGTGGCGCTTATAATCTCGAGGTGTCGAGCCCGGGACTCGAACGCCACTTGCGAACCCCCGCGCATTTCGTTCGAGCGAAAGGCAGCCGCGTTCAAATCAAGACTTTTGACTCTCTTGTGAATTTGGATGCGACGCTGTCGGATGAAGATAAGGCGCGGCTTGGGAAGGCCAAGCAGGTTGAGGGTGTTTTGACCGAGGTGGCGGATGACACGTTGGTTATTCAGGCTGAGAACGGTGGGCATGTGGTCCCGGTTCGGGTGCCGGTTGATAAGGTAACAAAAGCAAGCACGGTGTTTGTCCTTGAAACCCAAGGTCCCAAACATCATGGCCAGAAGAAAAAAACGAAGTCTCCAGGCGGTAAGCCTGGTGGTCAGTAGCAGCAGTATTGAGTCCCTGGGAGGATCCGATGGCAGGAGATAACTTTTCTGATTTGAGCCGCATGATCGAAGCCGTTTCGAAAGAAAAGAGCATCGACAAGCAGGTCGTTATTGATGCGGTTATTCAGGGGATGCTGGTTGCGGCTCGCAAAAAGTACGGCACGTATCGCGAGATCGAAGCCCAGTACAACGAGGAGTCGGGCGAAGTTGAACTGTTCGAATTCAAAGAAGTCGTCATGCCAGAGGACTTTATCGACGAAGAGATCGAGATTAAGCTCGATGAGGCTCGTGAGTTGAATCCTGACATTCAGATCAACGACTCAATCGGTATCAAACTTGATGCGACTGAACTCGGTCGTATTGCGGCGCAAACAGCGAAGCAGATCATCACTCAGAAGGTTCGCGATGCCGAACGCGAAATTATCTATAACGAATTTGAACAGCGTCGCGGTGAGGTTGCCTCTGGCATCGCTCGTCGTGTCGAGCGCGGGATGATTGTGGTCGACCTTGGCAAGACCGAGGCGTTCATTCCCCTGCGCGAACAGATCCCAGGCGAGGTTTATAAACCGGGCGATCGCGTTCAGGGATACCTCTTGGATGTTCGTCAAACGACTCG
>JAEUWE010000231.1 GCA_016791465.1 Pseudobdellovibrionaceae bacterium | reverse complement strand
TTGATGGGCTCATTGAAAACTCCGGTCGAAGTGCCTCACAGGCACAACAAAGGAGTAAGAGATGGCGATAAGAGAAGTCGTAGAAAATGGACAGAAGTTTTTTGAGGTCTACATCGACGTCAAAAGTAAGTTTAAGAAAAGCGCCCGCGTTCAAAAGCGTCGGAAGCAGATTCGTGGACTCCGAGAAGCCCAACAGATCGAAAAGCAGATGATCTCTGAGGCATCGATGGAACTTGCTCGACTCGAAGACATGACAATGTCTTGGGGCGAGCTACTCGATACCTTCGAAGTCACACTCCGAAGTGGGACTGCCACGCGGGCGAAGATGCAGACGGATATCCTTCGCGAGATGGTCAGCTTTCTCAGGGCTTGGACGAGTGATTGGTACAAGCGTGATTGTCGCGATATCACTCCGGGCGACGTTCGTCGAATTATCAATGTGATGGAAGAGAAGGACTATTCGCGAGGTCGACTTCGTTCGATGAAGTCGGCAATCAACAATGTGTTTCGCTTCGGCATTGATGAGGGTCACCTGAATGGTGTTCATGCGTCACCCGCCCAAAGTGTTCAGCTTCCGAAGTACATCGAAGACAAGCCTCCGCAGATTTTAGGCATGGCCGAGATCCATCGGCTGCTTGAGACGGCGAAAGCTGAAGATCATCCGTGGTATCCGATTTGGTTCATGGCGCTCAATACCGGAATGAGATCCGGTGAATTGTACGCTCTTGAGTGGACCGACCTTGATTGGGAAAAGAAACTCGTCACGGTTTCCAAGTCATGGAATTGCCGCTTGAAGTCGGTCAAATCCACGAAAGCTGGCTACTGGAGAAAAGTACCAATGAACGCCGAGCTAGAAGCGATGCTGATGGACCTTCGGGAGAAAACGCCGATCACGCAGAAGAACGTACTGCCTCGCGCTTCGCGCTGGGGCAACGGCGAAGCGGCCAAGTTTCTGCGAGATCATTGCCTTAAGATCGGAATCACCTCGGTGAATTTTCATGCTCTGAGAGCATGCTTTGCGACGCACTTGCTTAACGCTGGTGTCTCGTCACCGATCGTAAAAAAGATCTGCGGATGGACAGAAGAGAAGGTCATGAACCGATACATCAGGCTTGCGGGCCTCGATGTCGCGGGAGCGACCGAAGCACTTAAGTTCCCAGGGTTCAGCTCGGGCGGAAGTCAGCCGATGGCGAATGTTGTGAACTTGGGAGACATGCGGGCTTTGAGACGTGGTTCGCCTGTTACCGGCGGATCAGAAGAGTAAGAGAGTTTTTAATTTAACGGTCAGTCCCGATGGTCGGGATGCGATTTTTGAGAGAGTCACTTCGATGCAGAAAGCTTGTTTGAGCGAAAAATGCTGTTCTTGCCTCTTTTCTCCTCTAGTATGGGTTAAATGGTTGATTCTACGTCACGGACTGACGATCACCCCATTTTTCCCACCCTCAACCGTGAAGAACCTGAAGAACCCGAAGAACCCCAAATACGATCAAATCCTTGAGCGTCGGAGATTGCGTCGTGGTGAGGAAGTATCCCCAGGCTAGCGCATGCCGGATTAAGATCTCCTTTAACAGATAGGAAGAGAGTTCTATAGGGACTCACCGTTACTGGATTGCAGTCAACCCTTGCTCCAGACACGGGGCCAGCGTCATCTCCAATTAATAATTTGTTGGGCGTCAGAGTTTGCAGTTCCTGAATTCAACAGCTCAATCTGATTAAGGGCCTAAAAGATGATTCCGTAGGATCAGTCGACGTTCCACTGGAAGAGCAAACCAAGTCACTGTTAAAGCTACAAGGAGTATTCCTGCTACAATCACCAACCATCCTGGTGGACGGTTTTGTTCAGACGGCTGAGTTAGAAAATTTGTCAGCCAAGTAATCTTATATTTTCTAGAAAGAAACAGTGCCAGAAAACCGGCGGCGACAAAAAACGGGACCCAAGCAAGGCTCAATAATACATCATGTACGAACTGTCCCATCTATTTTGCTCCACATCCGCAAGGCGATAGGCCTGGCCCTGCCTGAACTGCTCCTGCACCGAAAAAGAATCCCGCAGCTTCTGAATATGTCTCAGTAAGTACCCGGTTCACTGCGCGAGTCAATGCTCCCACGAGCACCGCAAGCATAGCGCATATCTGATGCAATCGGACCTGATCTCACAACGCGGCTTAAGCGTCCGACTGGATCATAGGTGTAGCGAATGTCGCTGGCGAGATGGGTGGCGCCCTATTCTAAGTTGAGGCTGGGATCGGAGTCGGACAGCCAGCGCATATTGGAATTGAAGTTGAACTGATTCATGCTTGAAAGCATAGCCTTTGCCATTTTAAGGGCATGAAGCATGGCCTGCAGGCTATCTTCTCCGGAGGCGTCAATGCCGTTAAGATCATCAGGCGCACCTTCAATTTCGACTCGGCAACGGAAGATGCCATCTTTGGCCGTAGACACAGGCCGATATATATTGAGGCGAATTCGATGCTCGGAGCCTATAATGTAAAACTCTCTTGTCACAACCACATCGTTTGAAGGCATAATATCACTCCCGCCGGACTATTTAAAACTTTGTAGGCATTTCACATAATCGTTTGTGGCATTTTGGCGGCACTGATTACGAGCATTGCCTGAATAAATCATCGTGATCTTTGAGTGCCGGTTCAAATCCCGCCAGGTATCGCAAGCTAGACTTCGATTCTCTAAGATTGAGCCTTGTGTTCATTCGTGCATAGGTTTCGAGGCCAATGCCGACGAAGCCATCGCTTTCCAGGCTAACGTGCACAAGAGCTTGGTCAAGATTATCAGGAGTAAATGTGGCAGTATACACGATTCGATACGATTCGAAGGGGATGTCCGCCGGCTGTAGGCTCTCTGTGAGATGAATCGAGCCAGAGTTGTACATGGCGAACCAGTCATTCAGGCGAGCTTGAAAGCTCTCAACACTATTCGCGCGGAAACTCTCTGACATGATTTTTCCTTACCCAATCGGCGAAACCATTACAGAAAAGCCCAAAGTCCCCACTATTTTACTTTTTTCTTTGTTGGTGAATCGTTTTTCTCGAGTTCGGCTTTTTCGTACTCATCTTGGACTATTTTCAGAATTTGCAACCCGAGCGTTTTGGAAATCGTAGTGTCCCAAGCATCGAACTCAACGTTTCCTTCTTTGTCGATCCAAATTGACTGAGGATCTCCAGGCACAAGGAGGCGAATGACAGGAACTCGGTGCTCAGAAAGGCGCTCCGATCGCTTCGAACAGGCCAACTGATAGAATTCGTAGACGCGCTTGTCGTTCGAAAAGCCGTCTGGGTATGCAAAGTTCATTCGGGTCGTATTTTCGTAAATTGTATCTCTCAATTGAGCCGAGTAGTACATCTTCCCGTTCTTGTTTGAAAAACAGGGAATTTCATCTGCCGTTTTTGTTTTTGCAATTGCAGTTGAGACTGCAATCTGCAGAAGCATAGTTGCGATGAGTGAATTCATAATTTTCCTTTCGGCTAAAAGTGTCATTCGCACAGTGAGTAAGGCCACGATTTTACGAAAAAGAATTAGTAGCTAACGCGCTTATTTCCAGATTCTAGTGGGGCGACGATTGCGTTTTCAAGTTTTACAGCCAGACTTTCGCTTCTCGTGAGCCAATGTGCCATTTCATGAGCAACGACTCTTTCGAGTGTGAATGTATTGTACGGATTGCCGTTTGAACCGGCGAAAAATACAAAGGCATTGTCTAGATCTAGTTTGACCGAAACCAGATGCCGCGTTTTTTTAATTCAAAGACTCCTAGCAAGAGAAATAGAGCGGCAGACACAAGGAGAGTGTAGGGTGCGACGTGGGCCACGAAAGCCTCATCGGGTGCGACGTATCGAATCAGGTCATATTTGACGATATAGGCGATTGTCTTTCCCGAAGAGAAGTCAGGTTGATCAGGATAGGAGATAAAAGAGTTTTCATAATAAAAAATAGTAGCGCCAGCCATGGCGCCGATGATGCCAAAAAGCTGGATAAGATGTGCTCTGTACAACTGGAATTTTATCAAAATGTAGTTCAAGATTGTTCTCCTGCTAGATACCGGCCCATCGCGGGGAGCGCGTTGCTCTCTGATCAATAGTCATCACGTTCTTAGAATGAAATCACTTCTCGTCGTTGACCGGATCAGCCGCCAACGATTTTGATTTTTTAAGAATGAAACCGAGCCAATAGGTAGACCATGATCGTGAGCCCGGCGACTGCATATGATCCATACAGAGTCCAATTATACAGATCTAGAGTGCCGCGATCTACAAACCGAATAGTATAGCTGAAATTAACAGGGTATATCTCACCGGTTAACGGGTTCGCGACTGAGCCAGCCTTCGCAAAGTCACGATAAACGTTACCGTTGAGAACCCAAAGGCCTAGCGCAAAGAACATGAGAATTCGAAATCCGATCTCTAGTTTCTTCCTCATCTGAATATGTTTCCCAAACTTTCAACGCTCGTCCAGGCATTTGAGATCGAAGCGGAGCTCCCGATAGCCTCGCCGATAGTAAAACCACCACCTTGAACTGGACCATTGGGTGAGCTTCCGTTGAAGTAGTCGATACTTCCTCCAGCGCCGGCTCCGCCGCCCGGGTCAAAGAAGCGCACTCATTTCTATCTTCAAACGACAACTTCAAGTCGCTTCAAGGATTGCGCGTTCAACTTGAGTCGATTGCCTATTCGGACTTCGGTGATCGAGTGCTTTGGTCTGAGAACGCTATCGATCTTTTTGAGGCGGTCCGGGCTGGCAAAATAGTTTTCATGTTTTTAGACACAAGACGCTTCGGTGAAACGGCCAGAGCTGTCGGTCGCTTCATCATACAGGATCTCAAGGCCGTCTCGGCAAGGATCGATTCAGAAATCACAGCAAGCGATCGAAGGCCATTCACCGTGATCATCGATGAGTTTGCCGATCTGGCCGATGAAGAGTTCGTTGGCTTCCTCGATCGCGCTAGGAGCAGTCGCATTGGGATAGTGGTTGCGCACCAAGAGATCTCGGACCTTGACCGAATTTCGCCTCAGTTCTGCGGTCGACTCATGGGCAATACAGCAACCTTGTACGCGTTTCTTCAGAAGCGTCCTGAGAGTGCAGAGTTGATCTGCGGCATCGCCGGAACTCGTTCGGCGTGGAAACAGACGATGCAGACTGAGTCTTTCTTCGGACTACCTATCGACACTGGTAAGCGTAGTTCTCGTGAGGTCGAAGAATTCAATGTGCATCCAAATACGATCAAATCCTTGAGCGTCGGAGACTGCGTCGTGGTGAGGAAGTATCCCCAGGCTAGCGCATGCCGGATTAAGATAGCCTTTAACCGATAGGGTAGGGTGATTTTTCTATTGCGAATGCATAGTGTGGCAATGGAAGTTGAAAGACGTGGAAGAAGTCGGCTTCATTTGAGCAGCGAAATGATGCTCAAGCTGTGACCGTTTGCCCGGTTATTTGAATGGGTCTAAGTTCTCCTCATCCGGCTCATCATCGATTCGGAACTTCACGCTGCATTTCTCTCCGTCAAATAGCCAATAATACTGTGTATTCATACGGCCAGTGTATTTTGGGTATGTCTTTCCGTTGGCTACAATTGGCGTTGTGGGTCTGACCTCGAATGAGTCGTCGTCGATTTCCATTTCATTGAAGATGACCTGTGTTTTGGAGGGGAAATGCACGCCACACACGGTCTGCCCGGCTTTGATTGTCAGTGTGGCGAAATGAAGAGAGTAGGGGGAATAGATTGACTTGCGAAAACTGACATTTTCGTACTGAAAGGTTTTTAGAAGCTGAGTGAGTCCCTTTGTCATTTTCAGAGGAATTGATTTGCCCTTTGGTAGCGGGACACATTGGCTGCTTTTCCATTGTCCGACGAGAATATAGCCATCTTCCTCAGGACAAATTTTAGTCTGCTCTGAGTTAGAGACGAGACGGCGGACAGTGAGCTTTCCTGTGCCTTTCATGGTGCCGAGCTGGATCAGCCTCGGTGTATCGATCTGGATTTGGATTGATTTGAAGTCGATTGAATTCGTCGTAAGCTCATTTGGGTATAGATCATTGAGTCCACAATCTGGGCACCATAGTTTTGCAGTGCAAAGAATAGCGGCGGTTTTATTTGTACGAGGTGGACAGCTTCGCTCGGGTACCGGGAACTCATCTGCTGCCGTTGATTCGTTCGGCAGAAAACCAGTTGATAGCAAGATGAGGCTAAGACCGCCTTGGATGAAAGTCTTTTTCACTGAGAGCTTACAGATCAAATGCGCCCATATTGGAATGCTTGACCGTCTCGGTATCGGCGTCTTGGTTTTGTATCGCACATTCTCCATCAACGTTATTTTGATCTGATGGATGAGCGATAGGCCAATCGAAAATTGAAACGTCGGGGATGAATTCGACCCATAACAATTGCTTCAAGATTGCAGATTCGAGACCGACTCATTTGCTGAACGTCTTGTCTGCAGAATCCGACTTATGCGCGCTTCCGTGTCGACATCCAGGATCTACTTTATCGTGAGTACTCCCGTTTTTCGATTGGTCAGCCTGACGTGGCATCCATCTCTATAGAAAAACGATAGCATATATTCTTTTGGGTCTAGCGTTCGTTCTTCGAACTTAAATGTCTTCTGAAAAGGACCTCCCCAATATCCGTCCGACCATTCGTAGTGAAGCAGCTCGCCTGTTTCAAATGTTACTCGACAGATCGTGACGCGCTTCTCAGTTCTAAAGTCTGTAGGGCCAATCTGACCATCTTCAGGGTCCCGGAAAAATTGAGCAATGCTGTATGTTGACTTGTCACTAAACATTTCTGCTACCCGGTCAGGATACTTGAGTTTGGCGATTTTCCCGTCTGGAGTGATTGGGATTTTCCGTGCGGAGATGAGGCCGACGGGGCTCTTGCGGGCAGGACGTGAGTTCCGGCGGTCGTGTACCAGGATTTTTTTCTGGAAGATTGTTCTTAAGATAGACCGTGACGGGGACATCGAAGTCAATTCCAGCAACGGTGGTTGTTTTTTTAATGTTGAGTTTTACCCCTTCAAGTTCGCCGTCGTCGTACGTGAGAAACTCATAGAACACATGTGCGCCGTCGAGAGCGGGGCAGGCCGGGCATAGATGATTTCTGATGTGCTCAACTGCCGACCGAACCTTCGAGCGCTGGGTTCCGAGAAGTGACGGAGTTTGGGCGGGAGTAGAGACGGCCGTCTGTGCTCCGGCATCGCCGACAATGAGAATGAGACTAAGAGATAATAAAATTGGTGGCATGCTCACGGTTTACTCCGCGGGAAAAATGTTATTGATATGGATATGATTATAATGAATGTCGTCATCCCCAAATGTAAGTCCATCGAGAGTTTCTCTGTCTGAGAGTTTCACGAGAGTTCCATCGGTTTTCGATTGATACAATTTAAATCCATTGGGCAGCATGCCGCGGATCAAGAGGTTTTCCTGAACACCTAGCTCCGATAGGAAATCTTTGTATTCAACATCGACGTCTAGAGCGGTTCGAAGTGAGTCGTTCCATCCAACTCCAGCTGACATGTGTAGTGATCTTGACTTAGAAGAAGAAATGAGCATTCGAATTCCATTTCGATTGTGTCGGACCCATTTTTCTAGTCTTAGAGCTGCGTTGATTGGTCGAACTGATTGATTACCCTTTCCAAGAGAAACTCCATTCGGTGGATTCGTTGGTTCAATCTGGTAGAGGCATTTTTCCACGGTAAGTACTGCAGAGCAATCAATCTTGGAATTTGGCTCTGAGGCGGCTTTCGCACATTCCCGTTCGGTCCACATAAACTCTGTCGCATCGAGTGGATTTTTTTGAAGCTTGCTATACTGAAGAACTGCCAGGATATCGTCGTAGCGAGGACTGCGACTGTCAGTGGTACGAATCACATCGTAGCTTTCGCCAAGTTCCCTGTTTCCGAAAGGTTTAAGGTCGAGACTGAATCCATTATCAGTAGTTCCCAATGGTCCAGGTTCGTTATTTGGTCGCATCATCGTTGTTGAACAGGATGAGTTCGCCAGTTTTGTATTTGTAGGCTTTGGCGCGGCATGCGTACTGACGGCTGAAGGTCATCCTAAAGGATTTATTGCCATCGTATTTCTTATTTCTGTGGGTGAAAGAATACACAGGTACCATTTCCCAAGTTTTGTCATATGTGAAATTGAGCGTCTCACCTTTTTCAAACGTGAAGCCGCAGAAAGAGAATGGTTTTTCGGCTCGAAAGGATGCGGGTCGAATTATCTTTTCAGTGTCATCCCAGAAGAACTCAGAAATGCTGTAAGCAGTCTTGTCTTTAAAGAACGTCTTAAGCTCGTCCTCCGGGTAAGTGAGCTTTGCGATTTTCCCATCTGGAGTGATGGGGATATCTCGTGCGGAGATGAGTCCGATGGGGCTTTTTCTAGCGGGAAGTGGGTCACGGTAGTCGGATGTCATAATTCGGTTGGGGAGATTGTCATTCAGATAGATTGTAATCGGAACATCAAATTCGATTCCAGCTACAGTTATCGGCTTTTTGATATTGAGTCTGATGCTTCTCAGTAGCTCACCGTGACCTCGTAGACCATAGAATTCAGGATTCTTTTCGAAAATGGGACAATCCTGGCAGGCATGTCTCCTCAGCCATTCAAGGGTTTCACCGTCTTTGATTCTAATTTTTGGCGCAGACAGCTCTGGCTTCGGCGTTTCACTGATGCCTTGGGCGCCGCCATCGAGGCAAAAAAAGAGTAGGGTTAAGTGTAGGGTGATAGCGGCTTTGTATCTCATGTTACTGTCCTATCGGAACTATACTGTTGATGTGGATGTGATTGTAGTGACCGTTGTCTGGGGCAAAATTAAGTCCATTGACGACTTCGTTATCGGAGAGCTTTGAAAAGGTTCCATCGTTCAGTGAGCGATGAAGCATAAATCCATTTGGCAGCATGCCATCTTCCAAAAGATTGCGTTGGACACCGTCGTCAGAGAAAAAGCCTTTGTACGGAGTTCCGATATCAAGTGTTTGACGGAGCGACGCGTTCCATCCTTGCCCTGCGGATAGGTGAAGAGAGCGTGATTTGGATGAAGAGATGAGCTTTCCAATACCATTTCTATTGTGTCGGACCCATTTTTCAAGCCTTGTCGCTGCGTCCATCGGTCGGACTGACTGATCGCACTTATTGAGTGCGACTCCTGCTGGCGGGTTTGTTGGCTCAATTTGGTAAAGACATTTTTCGACCGTCAGGACTTGTTCACACTTAACACTCGAATCGTCTCTCGCGACAAGGTCGCACTCTCCCTCAGACCACATGTACTCGGTCGCATCGAGTGGATTTTTCTGAAGCTTACTGTACTGAAGAACTGCCAGAATATCGTCGTATCGAGGACTGCGACTGTCAGTGGTACGAATCACATCGTAGCTTTCGCCAAGTTCCCTATTTCCAAAAGGTTTAAGATCGAGACTGAGTCCGTTTCCATGGCTGCCTTGGTGGGGACCATATGTTCCGCCATATGGAGCTGAGCCGTCGTTGATGCGGAGAAACCCGTAACCATCGCTTGGTGCGGCAGTTGTCGAGTCGTCAAGGAATGCTGAGCCCGGTTTGATGGCAAAGGCATTGAGGTCGGTGATGAATTTGAACAGTTCAGTTCGTCCGAACGAAACAATGTTTTCACCGTAGAGAAAGTTCGGAGTAGAGCTTATCAATTTCATATTTCGCTGTATATAAACGCTTTGATCGACCTCATCCTGAGCAAGAAGAGGAGCGGCGGCGCCGGCGCTAATCCTAAAGCGGAGTTTCGGCGCTACGCCTGACGCACTTGGAACATCCCAACCTTTGGCTCTGATGGCGCTGGCGACGGTTGAGTGCTCAATCCAAATATTCCTAATAATGTAGTCGCTAGGTACAGTCGACGTGACAGATCTGAGGATGACGGTGTCGGCGGGTGATACGGCTTCATTGGATATAGAGACGTCGAGTGTCACGATCGGGACGTTACGACGTCGTAGGGTAACGTCGATCAGCATGTCATAACTCTCGTCTAAGAACTGTGTGTGCGCGCTAGCTTGAGTTTCAAGAGAGTATGGGTTTTCAACATCGAAAATATCGCGCTGGCTCTTATTCGTGAGCGACAAGTCTTTGTCGATGGAGAACAGTCCGTAGGCCTTGTGTGACATTGCTTCCACCAGCCAATCCGTGAGTAGTTTTCGGCATCGTAATAGACTAGTTTGTGATGAGTTCTCCTGTTTTTGAGTTGTCTATTCTAACGCGGCAGCCATCCTTGTAGAAAAATGAGAGTACATATTCGGTAGGGTCTAGAACTCGTCCTTTGAACTTAAATGGTTTTTTAAAAGGGCCGCCCCAATAGCCATCTGACCACTCGTAGTGGATCGTCTCGCCCTTTTCCAGCGTGACGCCGCAGACGGTGACGCGTTTTTCGGTGCGGAAGTCTGTCGGGCCAATCTGGCCATCTTCAGAATCCCAAAAAAACTGAGCGATACTGTAGGAGCTCTTGTCTTCAAATATTTCGAAAAGTCGTTTTGGATATTTGAGCTTCGCGATTTTACCATCTGGAGTGACTGGAATTTCTCGAGCTGAGATGAGTCCGATGGAGCTGTGTCGGGCTATCCGGGGGGAGCCGTCGTCATAAATCGAAATCTTTTCCGGCAGACCATCCTTAAGTACAATTGTAACGGGTAAGTTGAAGAGAATGCCCGCAGTCTTCCGCGGGGATGTCTTTTCAATGAGGATGCGGATCTCATCGACTTCATCAGAATTGCCGCCAGTGAAAACATAGAATCGTGGTCGTTCAAGAAATGCTGGGCACTCGTGGCAGAGATTTTTTCTAATCAACTCAACCGCCTTTTTTCCCTTTTCGTGAGCGATCTCGGCTTTAGCACGTTCGTCTGTGAGGACGGCTGTTGTGCTGTCGGAGCCTGTCGACGAAGTTGATCTCGATTGAGCGTTAGAGTTTATTGCATAGGTCAGTCCAACTATTGCAAGGACCAAAATAGCATTCATATTTTACTCCGCTGGGAGGATGCTGTTGATGTGGATGTGATTATAGTGGATTTCATCGTCATCTCCAAATACAACTCCGCCAAGTCCGTTAATGGAAGGGAGCGGACTGTAGCTGCTAGGAGAGAGCGTATCGTAGAGTTTAAAACCGTTTGGAAGCTTTGCCGCCAGAAGCAGGTTTTTCTGAACCGCGCTATCTAGAATAAAGGCCTTGTAGGGGGTGCCCATCGCTAGAGCACTTTTTAATGTGTTGTTCCATCCTTGCCCTGCGGATAGGTGAAGGGAGCGTGATTTGGATGAAGTGATGAGCTTTCCAATACCATTTCGATTGTGTCGGACCCATTTTGCAAGCCTAGTTGCGGCCTCTGTCGGTCGAGTTGACGGGTCGCATTTCTCAAGTGTAACCCCGACAGGAGGAGCTGTTGGCTCGATCTGATAGAGGCATTTTTCAACGGTTAGAACTGACGCGCAAAGAATCTGCGAGTCTGCTTTCTTCTTTTCGTCACACTCTCCCTCGGTCCACATGTACTCAGTCGTATCGAGTGGATTTGTTTGAAGCTTGCTATACTGAAGAACTGCCAGGATATCGTCGTAGCGAGGACTGTGACTGTCAGTAGAACGAATCACATCGTAGCTTTCGCCAAGTTCCCTGTTTCCGAAAGGTTTAAGGTCGAGACTGAGTCCATTTCTATGGCTGCCTTGGTGCGGACCATATCTGCCACCATATGGAGCTGAGCCGTCGTTGATGCGGAGAAAGCCGTAACCATCGTTTGGTGCGGCAGTTGTCGAATCGTCAATGAAGGAAGATCCTGAAGTGGTGGCAAAGGAGTTGAGGTCGGAGAAGAATTTGAATAGTTCAGTTCGTCCGAATGATACGATGTTGTCTCCGTAGAGGAAGTTTGGAGTAGAGCCTATCAATTTCATATTTCGCTGTATATAAACGCTTTGATCGACCTCATCCTGAGCAAGAAGAGGAGCGGCGGCACCGGCGCTAACCCTAAAGCGGAGTTTCGGCGTCACGCCTAACGCATTCGGGACATCCCAGCCTTTAGCTCGGATGGCGCTAGCGACGGCTGAGTGTTCGAGTAAGATATTCCGGATGATGTAGTCGCTCGGTACAGTCGATGTGACCGTCTTGATGATGACGGTATCGGAGGCCGTGTCGTTCGAGATGGAGACATCAAGGGTCACAATCGGGACGTTGCGACGTCGTAGGGTAACGTCGATCAGCATGTCATAACTCTCGTCTAAGAACTGTGTGTGCGCGCTAGCTTGAGTTTCAAGAGAGTATGGATTCTGGGTCGCAAAAATATCGGTCTGACTCTTCGATGTTAAAGTCAGATCCTTGTCTATGGAGAAGAGTGCGTAGTTATAGCGGGTATCGATTGTTGTAAAGTTCAAGCCATTTCTTTGTAGGGCGCGGGTCAGGCGATTGCAGCGAGAGTTTTGATCAAACGGGGAGCAGGCACCGGGAATTTCAGCAGACAGGCTCTGAGAAGAGCTGGTCATGCTTTTCAGCGAGTTTGCCAGCTTTGAGAGTTTAGATACTACCGGCACATTTACTGGCGCAGGATCGATCGCCGGCGGTGCAATGCCGACAGATAGAATTTCGAGAATTGGTTCGTCCGGAGTCGGCGCACAAAACGCACGATGCTGCGGTACGACCTGATATATAAGATCGCTGGTTATATCTGGCGCGGCGACTCGGAGGATTCCCGGTGCCGTGAATCGGAGTTCGTAGATAATATTTGTATTTACCGGAACGTCTGGCGGCATTGTGAACACTAATTTTTTGTCTTTAAGCCCCCAGGTGCCGCCAACGAGATCCCAGTCACCTTTTAGCTCCATCGCGGAAAACTTTCCGACCGAAATGGAGCGACTCTTTGGCTGCCCGCTCTTTATGTACTTGAGGTGGGCAATCAGTTCATACCGAATGTTTTTTGATGCCTGGCTATGGACCCATGCTCCATACGCATTTTGAAGTCGTCCGTCGGCCCATGATGCGAAGTAGGCGGTTTGTGCATCTCTTGCGATTTGATCGGCCTCCGCCCACTTGATGGTCATGAGTCTATCGAGGGCGTATGTTAGAAAGAAAATGACTATAACTCGCATCCGGAATTTCTGCACGTCCGTCGAATCTCACCACGTTTTTAGGTCGGGTCGTTCAATTGGATCCA
>JAEUWE010000290.1 GCA_016791465.1 Pseudobdellovibrionaceae bacterium | reverse complement strand
GACCCTGAACCCAAACTTCGGTCTAACTTTTCGTCCGATGACATTGCTAAGAGAAATGCTATAACTCGAGTTGAACATTCCAATGCTGCTGGACCGTTCTACGTAATACTCTGGATTCCGAATCCCAAAGGGACCGGCCGCCGACTGAAGTCCAATCGAGTTTGGGATGAGCCTTGCGAGGATGCCTCGAGCCTTGGTCCAAAGGCTATTGGGTGGGACGACGAGATCCTTTGTTCGAACTGAAGCCCGAAACGTATCGACAATCTGATCTCGGTAAAGATCGACAATTTTTACGTTGAGAACAAGTTTGTTTTCCTCTTGTTCAGCTCGGCTTACGGCCATGTGGGTTGTTTTGAGCTCGCGGTAAAGATCGTCCCGGAATTGAACATCGGCTGCGCTTTCGTGATTTGTTTCGTAGGCAGCAAAAGCTCCGAGCTGATCAATATATCGATAAACACGACTTTTTGGGTAGCGTTCGCGAATCGCCCAATAGAGTTCCTCGGCGAGCTCGTCGGATGTCAACTCATTGCCGTATATCGGTGGTGCAACGGAGATCGATCTCGGAAGAAGCGGTTTCAGTTTCTCATCGCGCAAAAAGTCGACGCGCTTGGCGCGATCGTAGTCCCAGGCCGCTCCCGTTAGAAGATCGATAACGATCCCTGCTATTGCTCCATATGGAGTGACGATAAATCCGGCCAGGGCGTTTGCGAAAAAACTAGTGCCCCATCGGTAGCGACCATTGAGTTCCAGAGTCTTGGTCTCGTTTCCGTTTGACAGCGTCAGTAGGCGAGACGGGCTGCGTTTCAACTCAAAAAAACCAGGCGCCTCACCAAGAGGGCGACCGTCGTCTGCCACATCGGCACGATCGATATCGGTCGCCACTTTAATGAACTGTGATTGCCCAGTAAGGGAAGCGCAACCAATGAGGCCAGAGGCCGCCGCCATCAGAGCCATTCGAATAGTTAAAGCGATGCGGGAACTTGTCATCGGTGTGAGTACGCTATCGAAGAGTTAGACAGTCGTCTATCCGATAGCGTCCCTGCGCCGATGCACCTCCGTCAGAATCGATATAGCAAGAGCTGAGGCGCCTGGGGTTTGCAGTCCTTTGAGTACAGGGAGGCTCTATGCAAAGAGCGCTAACGGTCGGTTTACTTGTAGTCATTTCGGTGTGCGCTCAGGTTGAGGCTCGGCCATCGAAGTTGCATATTTTGAAGCCACTGTCTCCTGTTGCCTTCCGAAGCTCTGATCAGGGCGATATGTCGATTCGCACGGAAGCAAAGGACAAATTGAAACGCTATAAAAGCGTCAGCGCTCCAAAGAAAAAAAGTCGAGATTGAGGCAGTACAGCTCCTCTTCGGGCGACTGGCGAATTGTATCGACGTGACCTTTGATGTCCTCAAGAAGGCGCTCTTTGATTTTGATCACATCTTTTTTTGAAAGCGACACGGCCGCGGAATAGTGAAGGTCGAGTGGTCCTTCGCGATCGAGAGATTCAACGGCTGCTTGTCGCCAGTTGGCGTGATGTCTTGCGATGTGTGGTGAGTCCGATCCGATGCGAACAAAGTTTGTACCGGGCCTTAGTCGGCGCCCGCGCTCATCGATAAGTCCGGTCTCAAGGAGAAAGTCGACCACTTGTGCAACTCGTTTTGGTGAAATTTTGAGATGATTGGCGAGTGCCTCTCGGTCCTGGAGAGCTGGGACGGTGACAGCGATGTGGCAAGCGGCGTAGTGCCATGAGCTGTAGTAGGTCGCCTGTTGTGTTGCGGTGAGTGAGGTTCTACCGCCTTGACGGGAAACCAAGTGGAGTCGTTTGGCGAGGGCCAGCT
The DNA here is from genome assembly GCA_016791465.1 of Pseudobdellovibrionaceae bacterium. Taxonomy (GTDB): domain Bacteria; phylum Bdellovibrionota; class Bdellovibrionia; order Bdellovibrionales; family JAMPXM01. Next base: position 2,706 of record JAEUWE010000290.1, on the reverse strand, counting down.
CGAGTTGTTCATCGAAGTGTTTTCGAAGCGACGGTGTGCCGGCTTTTGCGCGCTGAACGAGAAGTAAGAAGTAGTCGGCCTCGGCTTTGGAGTGAGAAAAGAACGCGTTCAGTGCGTCGGCCTGTTCGAGACTGAGATGAGCGTGACCATGGAGGACTTGTGAAAGGTAGGTTGCCTGACAGCCAATTGCTGTAGCGGCCTTCGACTTGAGTCCGCGTCGTTCGGATTTGTCCCCAAAGCGATGGACAAGGTACTGCTTATAGTCCTTAGTTTCGAAGAGACCACGGGGAGTGGTGGAAGTCATGTCGTCGTCCTTTGTCATACCTCACCTATCGGCGAAGGCCGCCGACGAGGTTCCTTAAATTTAGTAATACTGCATTTAAACGTAATTTCAGAAGTAAATTAATGTATCGTTCAGGAACAGACGACGGCATTTTGAAGTTCTGTGGTAGGCGCGGAAAAGTTTTCTGTCCCTATCGAACTTAAACGAGAACCTGTATAGAACAGGGTGTTCATAAAAGGGGATCTATGAAAAAGGCATTTCTGATTTCTGCTGGTCTGTCTTTGCTGTCGACCGTGGCGTTGGCGGCGAATCCGCGAAATGTTCGCTATCTCCTCCCACAAGGTGGGGTCAGTGACGGTGGCGGCAGTGCCGTCGTCTGTCGAACGGCAGATGGCTCTGTTCGGTCGGCAGAGCTCCTCGATCTATTTGAGGGACGTATTATCAATGGTCATTCCATTGGAGTGGATGTCGCTCGTCCATACATGGACATCGCACGCGAGGTCGCGGCGAAGATCGATAAGGGTGGCGTGGGTCGCGATCTTACTGGCGTGAGCCGGATTACCGATTCGTCGGGGGCTGTGACGCAGCGGATGTATCTCTTTGGTGGCGAAACGACATTTGGTTCGATGAAATGGAGTCTTGAATCTGCAGAGAAGATGGTGCGTATGTTGCCAGAAGGCGTCGCGCTGAAACCTGTTTCGGACTACACGTCGCCGATCATACCAAAAGACTGTGCTGTTGAGCAGTTGGCACTCTATCAAGATGCTCCCAATCGACTCCTTATTGTGGGCGATATCTGGAGCAAGCTTGACGAGGTCAATAGAGCTGCACTGATGATTCATGAGGCTCTTTATCGCCTTCTTCGTTTTAGCGATAAGGAAACCGATTCAAATCGGACGCGACTCACTGTGGCTTTGGCTTTCACGAGCTATCAGTTTGAGCTTAGTCGAGTGCAGCTTCCAGCGCGCGTCCATCTGTGTAACTCGTTGGACTCCGATATGAACTATCGCTTTGCGCTCTATGCGTCTGGCGATCGGGTTCACTATGAATTCTTTCGCTTTAACGGAAAGTTCGGTCTGACACGCGAGACCTTCGCGCAACCGCTAAAGGGAAGTATACTTGGAGGTCATCCAGGCTCATCGGTTACGACGCATGCCGATCAAATGAACGCGCCGATTCTTGAGAATCCGCTCATGTATGCATTAACGGTCTGGGGAGCCGCAGGTCCGGCACTCAGCATTGGAATTGCCGGCGCACAGGCGGTTCCTATCAGTTGCTATGAAACAGAGGTTCCTGCGTTCGTTGTTAAGTAGAACTTTTTAGCTCGCACTCTCGGCGCGGGCCTTGCTCTCTAGGAAGGTGGGCCTTGGGCGAGCCGTTTAACGGCACCTGGGTTCACCGTTTTACCAAGGGGCAAGAGGTTTTACATGCGGGGCGGGTTTGATACAGGCTGGGAGGATCGCTGGTCGGGCTTAGCAAATGGCCTAGAAGTGATTCTTGAGAATCGCATTTACCGGCTGATTCTCTGTTCGCTGACGGTGATCCTGCTCGTTGCCTACGCCGTGGCCGGTGCGCGAATGGCGGCTCCTCCGCTCTTGAAACAACCCTATGGTTTAGAAGTTCGTCTCAGCGAGAAGGCGAAGTCGCTTGCCGATGATCCGTGGGCGCTCGATCAATTGAATCGTCGTCTGAGTGAAGTGGATCATTTGCGTTCGCAGCTTCCATTTACTCCGACTAAGCTTCATTTGGAATTGGACCACACGGATCTTGCGCCGGGTGCATTTTCGGCGCGTGTGCTGAGGCTCTGGCTTGATGAGTATCTTTCGCTTGATGCGCGAGGAGCAGCGGCCGGCGGGAGCGAGGTCGGCGCGGTTGAGGAAGAGGCGGTGATTCGCGCGATTCTGATGACGGAGAACGGCGAGCGCGGTGATAAATCGCGGAGCTGGTACGAGTCGGCACTGACGATGGGTGCATACTGTGAGAGCGGGCGACTCCTTCCGATTGGTTGGGATGGACTTTGTCAGCACGTGAAGGAGCATCCGGAGTCGACGTGGGCCAAGGCCATGTCGCCGATGAGTCTCGCGGATTGGCTCGCAAACGAAATGGTCCTTGATGCGGTTAAACGACCGCTCACTGAGCGTGCGCTGCTGCTTGCCGTTTGGTTTCGCACTCTCAAAGAGGAGTCTTTGAAAAATTGGCCCGAGTGGCCGGTTGAGAAGTCGCGATACGGTCTTCGGCTTGAAACCAGTGTCGCACGCCTGGCGCCGCATCGGTTGGCTGATTTTGATCCAGAACCGAAGCAGCATCTGATGGTTGTCGATCAGGTTGAAGACCTTGAAAGACGCGTCAGCGAAGACGTTAAAATCGACACCGTTGTTCTCTCATCGTGTTCGTCTCCGCGCTGGCGCGATCTTGAGCGAGTG
>JAEUWE010000160.1 GCA_016791465.1 Pseudobdellovibrionaceae bacterium | reverse complement strand
ATTCTCGTGAACTGATTGCGACTGAGCTTGGAAAAGCGAAGACACTGTTGGCACAAGAGATTCCGTCGGTCACATCGACGATTGCCAGCAAAATGGCTGGCAAGGAGATTTCTCTGTGAATAAATTCATCATTGTTTTTCTTCTGATTCTTCCGCCGATGTTGACGTTTGTTTTTGGCTCATCAGCTGGTTTTGCTTCAACTACTGATCATGGTGCGCATGAGGCCTCCATTCCGAATATGGTTTGGCTCCAATTTATCAATTTCGGACTGTACGCCGCACTGCTGTTTTTCGCTCTGAAGAAACCGGTACTCACATTCTTCTCGAGTCGTGAGACTAATTATCGCGATGCCATCAAAAAAGCTGAGGCTGCAAAAACCGAAGCCGAAACAAAACGTCGTGAAATTCAAGAACGGCTGACAAAGCTTGAAAGCACGCGCGATCAATCGATCGAACAAGCACGAGCAGAAGCAGCAGCCCTTCGCGCACAGATCATTGAAGAGGCAAAGACACTTGCTGCAAAGCTCAAGACCGACGCTGAGCAGACAGCCGCCGTCGAGCTTGAGCGTGCAAAAGTTGCCCTCCGCCGCGAACTGCTTGATCAATCCGTGGTGCTCGCGACGAAACTTCTCTCGGACAAAGAAAAGCTTCAGGAGCAAGACCAAAAGCGGTTGCAGTCTGAGTTTGTTGATAAAATCCAGGTGGTGTCTCAGTGAAATCCGGCACATTGGCAAAACGATACGCAAAGGCACTGTTTAGTCTCGCAGTCGATAATCGCACACAAGATCGCGTATTGAACGACCTGCGCGCGTTGAACGATCTGTTCCTACAAGATAAAGACGTAAAGACGTTCTTTGCTTCCCCTGTTATTTCGGGGGCCAACAAAGAAAAGGCCGTTGAAGCCGCATTGGCTGGTCGCGGTGTTTCAACAGAAGTGCATCAGTTCGCCCTGCTGTTAGCAAAGAAAGATCGCCTGCCGATTTTTTCTGAAGTTGTTGAAGCCTTTCAGAGTGAGATCGATGGTTCGAACAACGTCTGCCGCGGAACGGTGCGCTCAACGACAGCCCTCGGTCCTGCCGAACGGACACAGATTGAGCAGACAGTCGAGCGTGTGCTCAGCAAAAAAGTGATCATGACCTATAAAGTGGATCCAACAGTCATCGGTGGTCTTGTGGCCCAAGTGGGCAGCTACAAATTCGATGACTCTCTATCCACTCATTTGAAACGCATGAATGAAGAACTCAAGAGGAGAACCGTTTAATCATGGAACTGCAAATCCGCGCCGACGAGATCAGCAAAGTTCTTAAGGAACAAATTAAGAACTACTCAAAATCGGTTGAAATGAGCGAAACCGGCACTGTCCTTTCAGTAGGTGACGGTGTTGCACGTGTATATGGTCTCGAGACCGCAATGGCTGGTGAGCTCGTAGAGTTCCCTGGCGAAGTTTACGGAATGGTACTGAACTTGGAAAGCGACTCGGTCGGTGTCGTTATTTTCGGTGAAGACCGTGGTATTCGCGAAGGCGACACTGTGAAGCGAACGAAGAAAATCGTTCAAGTTCCCGTTGGCGAAGCTCTTCTCGGTCGAGTTGTCGATGCTCTTGGAAATGCCATCGATGGACGCGGACCAATTAAGTCCGAACATACTCGTGTTGTTGAGTTGAAGGCGCCAGGTATCGTTTACCGTCACCCGGTTCACGAGCCACTGCAAACCGGCATCAAAGCGATCGATTCGATGATTCCAATCGGCCGCGGTCAGCGCGAGTTGATCATCGGCGACCGTCAGACAGGTAAGACGACGATCGCTCTCGATACGATTATCAATCAAAAAGGTCAGAACGTTCATTGCTTCTACGTCGCTATCGGCCAGAAGCGTTCGACGGTTGCTCAGGTCGTTGAAAAACTTCGTGCCGCTGGCGCGATGGAATACACAACTGTCATTGCGGCAACATCTTCGGACCCTGCTCCGCTTCAGTTTCTTGCGCCGTACTGCGGCTGCGCTATGGCGGAATATTTCCGCGATACCGGTCGTCATGCACTGATCATCTACGATGATTTGACGAAGCAAGCTCAGGCGTACCGTCAGCTGTCGCTCCTTCTCCGTCGTCCTCCAGGCCGCGAAGCCTACCCTGGCGACGTTTTCTATCTCCACTCTCGTTTGCTCGAGCGTGCGGCGAAGATGTCTGAAGACAAAGGCAGTGGTTCATTGACGGCATTGCCGATCATCGAAACACAGGCTGGCGATATTTCTGCGTATATCCCAACGAACGTTATTTCGATTACTGATGGCCAGATTTTCCTTGAGGCAGATTTGTTCTATAAAGGCATTCGTCCAGCGGTGAACGTTGGTAAGTCTGTTTCGCGCGTTGGTGGTGCGGCTCAGACTAAAGGTATGAAGCAGGTTGCAGGAACGCTGAAGCTCGAGTTGGCTCAGTTCCGTGCCCTGGAGGCTTTTGCCGCATTCGCTTCGGATCTGGATCGCGCGTCGCAGATGCAGCTTGCTCGTGGTCGTCGACTCGTGGAGCTCTTGAAGCAGGGTCAGTACTCGCCTTACAACGTGACCGATCAGGTTATCTCGATCTTCGCGGCAACAAACGGTTATGTTGATGCCCTGCCAGAGTCGGATGTTCGTCGGTACGAAAAAGAAATGCTTCAGTTCATGCATCAGAAGTACGCGACTCTTGTGGCCGAAATCTCAAAAGAGAAACAAGTTAAAGATGCTGCGAAGAAGTCATTGAACGAAGCGTTGACTGAATTCAAAGCGATTTTTGAACCTTCGAAGAAGTAAGGAATAGGCACAATGCCAAGCTTGAAGGACATTCGGCTGCGTATCGACTCGACGAAGAATACGCAGCAGATCACAAAGGCGATGAAGATGGTTTCGGCGGCTAAACTCCGCCGAGCCCAGCAAAACATCGTCAATTTGCGTCCCTATGCCAATGCGTTGATGACTTTGATTGCCGATGTGGCAACCACTCAAAAAGTTGAGCATCCTTTGTTGGCACCGGTTGAGAATCCGAAGAAGGTTCTTCTGGTTGCCATCACGAGTGATCGCGGACTTTGTGGTGCGTTCAACACGAACATTTCGAAGTTCACTGAGCGGTATTTGGAAGAGAACGCATCGAAATACGAGAAGATCGATCTTTTGTTGGTTGGACGTAAGGGTTCGGACTATTTCCGTCGTCGCAACAAACAGGGCATCGATACGATTTTGAATCTCGCGAAAGACATTTCCTACTTGATGGCGACCAAGATGGCGGACCGAGTGATTTCGGCCTACCAGTCGGGCGAATATGACGAAGTTCGTTTCATCTATAACGAATTTAAGTCAGCCATTCAGCAAAACGTC
>JAEUWE010000111.1 GCA_016791465.1 Pseudobdellovibrionaceae bacterium | reverse complement strand
CAAGAGCTCGGGGTTCTCGGTTTTTGCCAAAGAAACAGCGTCGGACCAGTCCAATGTCTTTGCCGAGACCGCCTGGAGCCGATCGGGGCTGGCGACGAGTAAAACAACGAGTAAAATAATGAGCGTGTACAGGCGATTCATTGTTCTCTGTAGCACAGCAGAGAATTGTTGAAAAAATAAGGAATCGCCTGCCGCGTCGGTCAGAATTATCGAACGACAGCCGGCGTTTCTCGCAGTGCGCGCCGCAGAATCTTGCCGACGTTGGTCTTTGGGAGCTCATTGCGGAATTCCACGGCCTTCGGAACTTTATAGCCAGCGAGTCCCGATCGGGCGTGGGCGATGACTTGATCGGCAGTCAGGTTTGGATCTTTCTTGACGACAAAGACCTTCACCACTTCACCTGACTTTTCATCGGCAATACCGATGGCGGCAACCTCAAGAACACCGGGATGAGTTGCGATCACGTCCTCGACTTCGTTCGGATAGACATTGAAGCCTGAGACGAGAATCATATCTTTCTTGCGGTCGACGATGCGTGAAAAGCCGTCGTTGTCCATAATTCCAATGTCGCCGCTTTTAAACCATCCGTCTTTGGTCATCACGTTCGCCGTTTCGTCGGGACGCTGCCAGTATCCCTTCATCACTTGCGGCCCTTTGATGCAGATTTCACCAGTTCCACCGATAGGAAGATCATTGCCGTCATCATCGATGATCTTTAAATACGTCGATGGTAAAGGCAGGCCAATCGTTCCGACGCGATCTGAGCCATCGATCGGGTTGCAAGACGCCACGGGTGATGTTTCAGTCAGTCCATAGCCTTCAACGATCGGTTTACCTGTGACTTCGCGCCACTTGAGTGCCACGGCTTTCTGCAGTGCCATTCCGCCCGCGACGGCAACCTTTAATGCAGAAAAATCCAGAGCACGGAAGTCTTCGCTATTTAAGAGAGCATTGTAGAGAGTGTTCACTCCGGTGAAGACGGTGAATGGATACTTTTTGAGTTCCTTCACAAATGCTGGGATGTCGCGCGGATTGGTGATGAGAAGGTTGTGGCCTCCGTACTTCACGATCGCCATCGCATTTACGGTGAAGGCGAAGATGTGGTAGAGCGGAAGAGCGCAAATCGCAAACTCTTCTCCCTCTTTGAGAAGTGGAAGCATCCAGCAGTGGATCTGCTGCATATTGGAGACGATATTGCGATGGGTGAGCATCGCACCTTTCGAGACACCGGTGGTTCCGCCGGTGTACTGCAGAAATGCGATTTCATCGAGCTCCATCGGCACGCGTGTCCAAGTGAGAGTCGCGCCTTTTTCGAGAACTTTTGCAAAGGGGATGGCGTCAGGCAGGGAGAAATCAGGAACCATTTTTTTTACGTGTTTGACGACGGCGTTGACGACAAGACTCTTTGGAAACCCAAGGAGGTCACCAAGCTCGGTGACGATCACGTGCTGAACTTTCGTTTCGTGAATCACTTTCTGCAGGTTGTGCGCGAAATTGGCGAGAATGACGACCGTCGTGCAGCCCGCGTCATTGAACTGGTGCTTCATCTCGCGTTCGGTGTAGAGCGGGTTGGTGTTGACGATGATCAGCCCGGCCTTGAGTGAACCGTAAAGTGCCACGGGGTATTGCAAAACGTTGGGCATTTGCAAGGCAATGCGGTCGCCTTTTTTCATCTTGAGCTCGTGCTGCAGATAGGCCGCAAAGCTTTCGGCTTTGCGATTGAGCTCACTAAACGTCATCGTTCGTCCCATGCAGGTGAACGCAGGTTTTGTCGGAAAGCGTCCAACGGTCTCTTCGAAAACATCAAGGACGGAGCGGTACTGATTGACGGCCGCTTCGACCGTCGCAGGGACGCCGGCAGGATAGCGTGCAGTCCAAAAGGGGCGATCGCTTTCGCTGCCAGATTTTGACCCCGAGCCACTCGAATTGCTGTCGAACTCCGCCATAAGCCCTCCTTTGGACTAGAGCATTGAGCCTAGCAAACAGGGTCCAGTCGTCAATCTGTACCAACTGCGAGTCGAGTTTGCGGTTGGTTGGTCTCTCGTTGTTCGCGGTGGGGCCGATACGAAAAGTAGGGACTATCAATTGGTTATCCCATTTTTGGAGTCGAAACAGAAGGATCGATGGGACGAATTCTAGAGATACTCAAACACTACCGCACGAACAAAGCCGTTTGGGCTGCTTTGGTGGTATTGCTTTTGCTCACTCTTGAATTCTTTTTGGGTGTCACGACGCCATTTTTTAGCAATGGCAACTCGAATCAGACTGTTGTTGCGCACGTGCTCACGACACAAGGGGATGTGCGGCACAAACCTGTCGAAAACGATGCATGGTTCAAGGGAGAAGCTGAAGCTGAGATCATCAAAGGCGATGCGCTTTACACAGGCCTTCAATCGGGAGCCAATGTTGAAATGATGTCAGGCGGTCAGATTACGATGGGCGAAGAAACGCTCGTCGTGTTTGAGGACGTTGACGGGGTCATCATTCCCGATGTGGCACGCGGTCAGGTGCGTTTGCAGGTGAATGGTGAAATGCGCATCTCAATTTCAGGAGAGATGACTGAGATTTCGGGTTTAGATTCGCAGATGCTTTTGTCGGTCGACGAAAAGCTGGGGGCGCGTATTGAGGCCCTTAAGGGAAAATTGAAGTTTAAGCAGCGCGGCGACATGCGCGAAATGGGCGCCGGCAATCGTCTTCAACTGCCCTCGACCGGTAAATCAAGTTCGATCGCACCGCCTCCAACTGTTGCTTTAGAGAAACTTGATTCGATCACCGGTAAGAGAAAATTAGATAAGCCGATTGCGGTTGCAACTCCAGTCCCGACGCCAGTTCCAACGCCGACACCTGCGCCGATTGTCGCCGCGACGCCAGTTCCAACGCCGATTCCAACGCCAACACCACCGCTGAAGATCTCGCGTGCAGAGCAGACATTTGTCAAAACCGTCCGACTCCCTGATCTCTATAAGAGGACAGGGAAAAAAAGTTTGGTGCGACGCGAGGAGCCGGTTGAAATCAAAATGCCGGTTCCGATTGTCGTTCAGAATGTGGCTGAGAAGGAACCGGTGATGGTTGAGGTCTCGCGCGACCCCGCCTTTGTATCGAATGTCGATAAATCAAAAAAGACGGGCGCGCCCTTGATTGTCGATCGTTGGGCTCCCGGGAAAAACCACGTTCGCATTTCGCGAGAAGGCAAGCAGTGGTCCGAGCAGGCGAGCGTGGATATCCAACTTCAAACATTGCCCGGTGCTGAGCCGGCAGTAACGTCGCTTTCGCCGCAAGTTGAACTTGTTGGCAAAGAGGTGGAATTGAAGTTGCGACTTTCAGATCGGCAGCTGCCTCAGCCGGGCGGGTATGTTTTAGAGGGATCTCGGAGCCCGCAGTTTGAAACTGGAAAAACCAAAGCGGTTTGGGTGAAAGAATCGCGGTTGGACATTCCTGTTTCGAATGAGGGAACCTACTATTTCCGTTCGCGGACCGTTGCGGCCAACGGCGAAATCAGCAAACTTTCGGCGGTGACTCCGGTGCGTGTCTATCGTCGGCAAACGCCGTCGGCGCCGGTGCTTGCGACCAATCAAGCCAAGATCACGGCTGGCGAGACTTATGAGCTTCAATGGCGTGGCGATAGCCTTGCTGATAAATACGATGTTTCGGTTCTGAGTCGCGATGGCAAAGTGCTGAAGTCCGGTCGAGTCAGTCGCGATTCTCTTCGTCTGACTCCGAAGAAAGCCGGAGAGTATGACTTGCTCGTTCAATCGGTGTCAAAGAATGGCAAGCGAAGCGCTCCGTCGCGAGCGCGTTTGATTGTTGGCGCCAAGCCAGTTGTTGAGCGCAAGGTGGCGGCGATAAAAGACGAGAAGGAGCAGCCAGAGGCGACAAGTCGCTCGAAGGCAAAGTCTGATATAAGAGCGACGGAAGAGAAAATCTTGCCATGGTATGTTGCGCTGGAGGGAGCGGAGGTCGCGTATCTGTCAACTCAGCAGATTGACGATGGAACTGATCCGGCGGGTCTTGCAATGGCGGGCTTGGTTGTCGGCCATCGCTCTGAGAAGAACTGGGCTTCGCTTGCACTCAGAATGAAGCTTGTTGGCATGAATCCTTCGGGGGAAGCATTCAATGCATTCCGCGCCGATGCGAAGTACATTCGCTACTGGAGAACGCCGTGGACACCGTTCCGCGGGCCGTTGCGGCTTGGTGTTGTAACAGGAATCGAGAATCGTCAGAACCCAAACAACGGCCAGTTTAGTGCCGGCTACACGATGGCAAAGTTTGGTTTTGCTGTTTGGATCAACTTCCTCGAGAAGTGGCATACGGGCGGTGAGGTCCTTTATGGGCGATGGATTGATGCAAACCAAGCCTACGAAGTGAACGGATTCATCGGCTATGACTTCTCATCTGAACTTAATTTTGGCGTTGGCTATCGCTTGAGTCTGTTCGATGCCGGTAATCCGGAATCGTCGCCGGTAGGTCTGCCTTACAGGGAAGCCTCGGGCGAAGCGTATTCGCATTTGAGATTCTCATTCTAGAGGATCTCATACTGGGAAGTGGCTTGGCCAAGGTCTAGCTCTCCGACCTAATTTGCGACATCTCGGCGTCTGGACTGCGAAATCCGCAGCAGCCTTCCGATGAGAAGTTCGTGAGTCAAGAAATTCGCAAACCACAAATTGGCGATACGATTGCTGGCTACACCATTCTCTCGAAGCTTGGCAGCGGCGGAATGGGTGATGTCTATCTTTGCGATGACAAGTCGCTGAGTCGTCGAGTGGCCGTTAAGATCATGCATGCTTTCGATCCGTCGGTTGATGCTGAGGCGGCAAATCGCTTCATTCTTGAAGGAAAGGCGCTTGCCAAGCTCACGCATCCCAACATCGTTTCGGTATTTGGATTGGGAGAGGATAACGGTTTTCTCTATATCGCGATGGAGCACGTTGCGGGGCGCTCGTTACACCATCTTTCGCGCGAACGACGTCTTACGATTCGCGAAATGATTTCTATTTTTTCTGATATCGCCGCGGGTCTTGATCATGCCCATAGCCACGGCATCATCCATCGCGATATTAAGCCGGCCAACATTCTTGTTGATGGTTTCGGTCGGGCGAAGTTGATCGACTTTGGAATTGCGAAGAGTGTCGGCGGCAATCTTGCGGGCTCAGAGGGTGTGCGCACAAAAACAGGCGCCGTTATCGGAACTCTTAACTATATTGCTCCAGAGCTCTTTCGCGGAGAGCCGCCAAGTCCATCGACGGATATCTATGCGTTGGGATTGTTGTTCTACGAAATGCTGACCGGACGGACGCCGTTTAAGGGTGAGTCGCAGTTTCAGACGATGGAGATGATTCGAGCGGGGCAGCTCGATATTCCAGAGAACCTACGCGTGGTTTTGCCTGAAGAGGCTTGGACCGTACTCTATGAGATGATCGACAAAGAGCCACTTCGTCGTCCGCAAACCGCATCGGCGGCCGCAGCGAAGCTGAAAGCCATTCAGTTCCCGAACCTACCATCGTATTTTAACTCTGACTTGCTGTCGGTTCGAATTGACAATGTGAACGAACTCCAGGACCGCCTAGAAGAAATGAATGTTGATCCCGCTGAATGGGGTTTTGTTCTCTCGCTTGCGGTACGCAAACAAGCAGAGCGTCCAAAAGAGACGGGAAAAGTTCAAGAAGAGGGTGAGTCGACTCGATTGATCGAGTCCACTGGGCTCATTGTTCCGCTTGAAGTTTTAAATGATGCTGTCGAGGCCTATAAACAAGATCTCAGCACGATCATGACGATGCGGAAGGCCGACCAATTGTCAGGCCTTGTCGCGCCGGTGCACACGGATCCGCCCCAGGTGAAGCAGTACATTCCGAATGGGCAGAGTGTACAGGCGCAACCGGTGATGACGGCGCCAGAGGCTGTGAAGGCGAAGTCGCGTGTATTTGAAGCTGCTGTTGCGGTGATCCTGATTGCGGGTCTTGGCTTCTTTGCATGGCAGAAGAAAATGTCAGAAGAGAAAGCCGAACCAGTAGCGGTCCAGGCTGGCGGTAAGCGGCGAGCTGGAACTCAGGTTGATGCACCATCGCAGAAAGTTCCAGCGGGTGGAACGGCAGCAGCTTCGGGTGGATTTGCGATGGTGATCGATCCGCCGAAAGATGCATGGCCTCCCGTCGTTTACCGGAATCCGGTTGCTGGTGAGGTGACGACATGGAAGTGGAAGCGCCGTCTCTCAGAGGGCGTGAACGACCTTGGATCGAGTGAAATCATTGAGCGCGTCTCGTTTGATGGATTGGATCAGGGAATGCTCAAGGTCAAAGTTGAGCGCATAAGAAAAGATGGCGGCGGTGAAGTTGCGACGCCTGCTGGATTTGAATGGTATACGCCGGGCTTTAGCGCGGTTCCCAACAAGGCTCTGCGTTCAAGCACCTATGGCTCCTTCACCGGCCGAGTTGTTGGGCAGCCACATGCGATCTTTCCTTTGCGCAAAGGGAAAGAGGTGCAGTTCGAACTTGGATTTGAACCTCGCCCAGAGGCCGATCTGAAGCCTGAAGTTCGTCTCGATGCGAGCTATCGATCGAACTGTACGATCCGCGATCAGATGGATTTGACGACAAGTCTTGGTGCAGGAAAGATCGTGAAAATCGATTGTAGTATGAAGTCGGATCGAACC
>JAEUWE010000079.1 GCA_016791465.1 Pseudobdellovibrionaceae bacterium | reverse complement strand
GAAGAGGACCTTGACGAGTGCTGTCTGTGCCACGTTGCAGGCGCTGATGACCAAGCCAAAAAAGAAAACAGTCAAAAGCTGTTTCTTATAGGGACGGACGAGGGGCCAGAGGCGCTTAAAACTCATGAGAACTGGATTCATAGCGGGGGCACCTTATCACCGAGGTAGCGTTTGAGATACTGCCCAGTCAGGCTTTTCGAATTTTTCATAATATCGGTCGGGCTGCCCTGGGCGAGCAGCTCTCCTCCGGCGGCGCCGGCATCGGGGCCAAGATCGATGATCCAATCACTGGATCGAATCACGTCCTGATTGTGCTCGATTAAGATCACGCTACCGCCGGCTTCGACCAGGCGATGCAGAACCTTCATGAGCAGCGAAATCTCGCGGAAGTGTAGGCCCGTCGTGGGTTCATCGAGAATATAAAGTGTTTGCTTTTGTTGAGTTCCAACAAATTCCCGAGCGACCTTGAGGCGCTGCGACTCGCCTCCGCTCAGAGTGTTCGCGCTTTGGCCGAGTTTAATATATCCCAGACCGACTTCTCGCAAAAACGACAGCGGCTTTCGAATATTCGGATGGGCGACAAAAAACTCCATCGCCTCATCAACGGTCATATTGAGAATCTCGGTGATGTTCTTGTCTTTGTATTTCACTTCAAGAATTTCGCGACGGTATTTCTTTCCGTCACACGCGTCACAGACCAGCGTGACGTCATCCATGAACATCATGTCGATGACTTCGACGCCAAGACCTTTGCAGACAGGGCAGCGACCGCCATCGACGTTCAAACTAAAAGTGCCCGGCGTGTAGCCGCGAAGCCGCGCTTCAGGAAGTGTGGCCATGACGCTTCGGATTGAGTCGAAAATCTTCAGGTAAGTCACAGGATTCGAGCGAGCCGTCTTCCCAATCGGTGATTGATCGATAAAAAGGACGCCCATGATGTGTTCAAGACCCTTGATCTCGCGATAGGGCTGGCCGAGAAGGTACTCAACTTTCAAGTGTTGTGCGATGGCCGGGTAAAGCGTCTGCGAAACCAGGGTCGATTTTCCAGATCCGCTCACTCCCGTCACAGTGACCAGGCGATTCAGCGGAAACTTCACATCGATGTTTTTTAAATTGTTGCCGCGACAGCCCTTGATCTCAATCGCATAGCGATGCTCCTCGAGCATCGTCTGCCGGAGTCGCATGTCGGCTTTCTTGAGCGGGCTATCGTCGCGCAAGTAGGGCGCGGTGATTGAGTCTTTGGCTGTGTAAAATTCTTTTGTCGGACCGGAGTAAATAACTTGGCCGCCAAGATGGCCAGAGCCAGGCCCCATCTCGATCACATTGTTTGAACCGGCAATGACATCGTGATCGTGTTCGACGACGACGAGAGTGTTCCCGAGATTATTGAGCTGCTTTAAAATTCCAATCAGTCGATCGTTGTCGCGTGGGTGGAGGCCAACCGTTGGCTCGTCTAAAACATAGAGAGTTTGTGATAGACCCATGCCGAGTTGCTTTGCGAGATTTAATCGCTGGTATTCGCCACCGCTCAAAGTGCGTGTGGGACGATCAAGAGTCAGGTATTCAACGCCAACGTCGACTAAAAAACCCAGGCGCGAGCGCAGCTGCCGAAACACTTCGCCGGCGATCTCGTCTTGAGATGGCGTGAGCTTGAGTCCCTTGATAAAGCGAAACAACTGCCCAACGGTCATCGTCGAAAGATCTGAAATCGACTTTCCGCCAACTAAAAACAGCCTTGTCTCAGGTTTGAGTCGTCCGCCCTGGCAAACTCCGCACGGCTGGGGCGACTTGTATCGCGACAGAAACACACGGACATGCATCTTGTACTTCTTGGTCTCAAGATATTCAAAAAGACCGACAACGCCGTAGAATCCTTCGTCGCCATTCCAGAGCTTTTCGCGCTGATGCTGCGGCAGTCGATTCCATGGTGTCTTCATGTCGATCTTCATTTTCTTGCAATACGACGTTAGCTGCTTCCGGTCGTAGGCTGCAGAAGGCATTGAGAACGGGTTGAGCGCCCCTTCGTCGATCGTGAGATTGGGGTTGGGGACAACCTTTGCTTCGTCGAGTGAGAGTGTATTGCCAAAGCCGTTGCAGTGCGGACAGGCTCCAATCGGAGAGTTGAACGAAAACAGCGCAGCACTCGCGTTGGGGAACGTAAATCCACATTGCGTACACGCATTCTCTTCACTGAAAGCCAGCTTTTTCCCCGAAGTAGTCAACAGAACCACGCGGCCGGAGCTTGAGTCGGGATTGTACTTGAGCGCGGTCGCGTAGGCCTGACTCACAGAATCGGCCAGGCGAGCTTCGTCATCTTTTTTAAAGGCGACCCGATCGATGACGATTGAAAACTCGGTGAGAGGAAGAGCTGTCGGCTTGTCGCTGGCTTGAATTTCGTAGACGGTTCCAATCGCAGCGATTGTCTCAAGTGGTCGACAGGTGGGGAGTCCGACAGAGGCCGTAGCCTGCAACACTGAGCGCTCGTTTCCGTCGCTCGTCTCGCCATCGGCTGGTGCGCCGTCGTCTTTCTCGTCTTTGGTGGCGGTTCGCTTTGAAGTCTTCGCAGCCGCTGAAACCTTCTTCTTTGTCTTCTTTCCTGCTTTGCCGGACTTCTCGGCGTCGCTAAAGCGTGCGCCTTCAGGAATAAGCACCCGGGTAAAACCATCCTGCTTCAAAAGTTTCAAAACGGTTTCGCGACCAAGACCTGACGGATTGACAGGCGCCAAGATGTAACCGCGTTCACCCTCAAAAGCTTCGAGGGTTTTGCGGGTGGCATCGCTCGGTGAGTCTTTTGTGATCGCAAAGCCGTATGTGGGACAAGTGGGCAGACTGATTTTTTCAAAAAGCAGTCGAAGGTAGTCGACGATCTCTGTTGTTGTTCCGACCGTCGAGCGCGATGTCTTCACGGCGTTTTTCTGTTCAATCGCGATGGCTGGCGGAATATTCGAAATGCCCTCAATGTCAGGCTTTGGTGCTTTACCTAAAAACTGACGAGCATAACTCGAAAGGGATTCGATGTAGCGTCGTTGGCCTTCGGCATAAAGTGTCTGAAACGCGAGCGATGACTTTCCAGATCCACTGGGTCCACAGATGACTGTGAAGGAACCGAGTGGGATCTCGACGTCGATGTTCTTGAGGTTATTCTGTTTAACCCCCCAAAGATGAATCGCCCGCTTCTTCTCACTCACTCGGTCAGATCCTGTTTATAAAAGTCGGTATCGTCTTGTTGTGACGGAGCACCGCTTTGCTCTTTGGGCTCTGTTCCTTGAATGAACGCTTGATTCACGACGGATCGACTTGAGGCCGAAGCGAGCTTTCCGGTCTGCTCGTCAATATTGGCGAAGACAATTCCTGATGGCACCGGAAAGTTTTGTCCAGGAGAGTCGCCAAGAGCGCTTCGCATATATTCAATCCAGATCGGCAGCGCGGTTCTTCCGCCGACCTCGCCGGGTCCGAGCGTTTTCTCTTCGTTAAATCCAACCCAAACGCCAGCAGCAAGACCGGGCGTATAGCCGACAAACCAACCGTCGATGTAGCCGTTTGTTGTTCCGGTCTTTCCAGCGACAGGTCGGCCGAGTGAGCGCGCACGCGCAGCGGTACCGCCGTCATCGCTGACGACCGCTTGCAAAAGCGACGTGATGACGTAAGCCGTCTGCGGTGTCATGACTTGCTCGGGATCAGCGAAATAGATTTTCGGTTTCTCGTTGGCTTTCGCAGCTTCTGGTTTTCCATCAGCGGCCGCGGGAGTCGCCTCGGGTTTCGATTTCAATTCTTCAAGAGCCGCCAAGCGTTTTTGTTCGTACTCTTGTTCGATCGGCGCGAGCTCTTTCTCAAAGAACGCATCAAGACCCAGATCGGTGAGAAGCACGTTGCCATCGCGATCGGTCACTTTGTGAACCAGGAGCGGCCGTAGGCGTTTACCCATACGACCAAATTGCGAGAACACGCGAGTCATTTCGTAAAGCGTGAGCGAGCTTGAACCCAAACCAAGCGAGAGGTCGGCGTTGAGTGGCGAGAAAACACCCCAGCGGCGAGTGTAATCGATCACCCATGGCACACCGACCGACTCGAGAATCTTAACTGTTGGAATATTCAGCGAGCGAACAAGAGCTGAACGGAACAGAACATCGCCCGCGAATTTTTCGCCGTGATTGTGCGGCTTCCATTTTTTGATATCGGTGTCTTGGCCCTCAACAGTCGATGCCTCGCCCTCATACACGATGGGCGAATCAAACACTGGTGTTGCCGGATTAAAGCCTTTATCCAAAGCCGCAGCGTAGACGATACTTTTGAAGATCGACCCGGTTTGCCGTTTGGCTTGAAGCGCTCGATTGAACTTTGAAGTCTTGAAATCATAACCGCCGACCATGGCGACCGTTTCGGCGGTCTTCAGGTCAAAAGCGATGAGCGAGCCTTCAACGATTGGCTCTTGCTCAAGTGCGACCTGCGCAAACGCCGCAAAGTTTGGAGCTGTAAACTTCGGATTTGCTTTTTTCAACGCGGCGATTTTTGCGTGCAACTCTTTGTCTCGCTCGGGCGTTAGCCCGTCGCCGAACTGATTGTTCATCACCTTCACCAGAATCACGTCGCCGGCCTTTACCGCAAGTGAGGGCTTTGCGAGCTTTGGCGCGTTGTCGGCCTTGATTGTCGGATCGGGTTTTCGGGCCCAGCTCATATCGCTGATATCGAGAATCGCCTCAGCTTCGGCGACGCGCAGGTAGACAAGGCCGAGCTCATCGTCGACACGAGTGACGAGCGCTTCGGCGGTTTTGCCGGTAGGCAAGTAGTCGGGGAGGTTGCCAACGATGGCCCCCTTGGCGTCTTTCTTGTGAAAGATCTCAAGCGGCCGTTCGCCCTGAATATTTCCTTCAGGTGTAACAACTCGGATCGGAGCCTTGTCTTTGATCAGCGCATCGCGAACAGACAGCAGAAATTTATTTTGCTCTTCTGTGTTTTCAATCT
>JAEUWE010000272.1 GCA_016791465.1 Pseudobdellovibrionaceae bacterium | reverse complement strand
ATGCACGTCGCCAACTTTTGTTCTGACAATCTCTCGAACACTCGACAACGGCACCACAAAGCGCTCGTTCTGTACTTCGCAAATCAACCCCTCAACAATCGCCAACGTCAACGGAAGCACAATGCGGAAGACACTTCCGTTGCCGAGCTGCGATTCGAGTTGGATCTGTCCACCCATCTTCTCGACATTGGTTTTCACCACATCAAGTCCAACACCGCGGCCCGAGATCTCCGAAACCTGATCCTTCGTGGAGAAGCCATTTTTGAACAAAAGCAACATGCACTCATCGCGAGTCATCTGGGCGTCAGCACGCACCAGGCCTTTTGCAATCGCCTTCTCGCGCAATCGGTTTGGATCAATGCCCTTCCCGTCATCTTGAACCTCGATGACAAGGCTATTCCCTTTATGGAAGGCGCGAATCCAGACCTTACCAGCTCGATTCTTGCCGGCCGATAATCGCTCATCCGTTGTCTCTAGGCCATGATCGATTGCATTTCGCACGATATGCACCAGCGGATCGCTTAAGTTTTCGAGAACCGTTTTATCGACCTCGGTCTGATCACCATCAATCGTCAAATCGATTTCTTTACCGAGAGCCCGACCGGTATCCCGAACAATTCTCTGCAATTTTGCAAAAGTCTGCTTTAGCGGGATCATACGCAAGCTCAGCGAGATATCTTGAATTTCTTTAGAGAGTTTTCCGAGCTGCGAGACTGTGCGCACGAGAAGTGGCGATGCCAACTCTGAGGAATGCTGATCCAGGACAGTCTGCAAAATAACGAGCTCACCGATGTAGTCGCTGAGCTTTTCAAGACGCTGGAGACTGACTCGGATCGACTCATCATGTGCAGCAGCTGACGCGGCATTTTGTGCGGCCGGTGCAGCGGCCTTTGGCGCAGCCGGTGGCGTCAGAGGCGCCAATTCCTGAACATCAGCATCAGGACGCACCAAAGAAAGAGCGGGCTCGTTCAATTGCTCTGGACTTGAAGAGACTGTCTCTGCCACAGCGACGTCCTGCTCACTGTCAGGAGTCGCCATGTATAGTTTCAATCGCTCGACCAGCTCAGAGTTATCAAATTGAGCGTCGAGGTTCTGAGCTAGGCCCTCGATCATGATTTTCACGGCATCATTGCAGGCCAACATGATATCGATGCAAGGCTGGGTCACATGACGACGGCCCTCTTTGAGCTGCAATAAGAGGTTCTCGAACTCATGGGTGAACTCCGCAACCTGAGAGAAGCCCACAGCGCGTGAGGTACCCTTGATATTGTGAGCAATCCGGAAAAGCTTCTCGAGAGTCGGGATCGACTCTCGATCTCCCTCGAGATCAAGAAAGCACTGTTCCGCTTCTTCTAAGAGCTGCTTGCCTTCTTCGATGAAGCAGAGCTTCATCTCCTTTTCCATTTCATCCATATCTAAACTTCCTCAAATCGTGAGTCTGAGGCGTCGGGATAGTCCATTCCGACAACCTTTTTTTGCCTTGTCACGAGGTCTCGCTTCATTTTTGGAACCGAAGTCGGTACAGCCTGCTTTGAACCTGCAATCGGCTTCGGCATCGCAACCACCGATGTCTTTGAAATGACCGACAGCGGCCGCTTGGCCGATACTGACTCTTTCACAACCGGAAGTGACACCGAGGCCACGGGGGACGTTTGCCCCCCCAGCAGCAGCTCACTCAAATCTCGAACGACAGCCAAACGTTCCTTCTCAGCGGCTTGTACCTTTTGGATTCCACTTTCAATTTCACTGACCACATGCGCAGTCTTCATATTGGCCGATTCAATCTGCATGATCGCCTTGGCGATCTCACCAATGCCTACCGTCTGTTCCTCTGTGGAACGAGAGACTGTATCGATGGCCTGATTGACCTGCTCGACACTTTGCAAGATTCCGGTCAAGGCGGCTCGGCACTCTTCCGAACGACCAAGCCCGACATCAGAACTACTCTTCGTTTCGGCCACAAGGCTATCAGCCGAAAGCCGTACCGCCTCTGAAACAGCCTTCGCCTTCTCAACACCAAGCCGTAAAATCGAGCTGATTTCGGCGGCCGCGGTTCCGCTCATCTGTGCCAGAGAACCAACCTCTTCAGCAACCACCGCAAAGCCGCGACCATGCTCGCCAGCGCGAGCCGCTTCAACCGAGGCATTGAAACTTAAAATCCGCGTCTGAAATACAATCTCGTCAATCGCCTTTGTCTTGTCGCTAATCTGCCCAATCAGCGTGACCAGCTCATCCAGGTTCGCCGAGGAACCCTTTAGTCCGTCGACCAGCTTTCGGGCGGTGTTGCTCAGCTGATTAAAGGCTTCAGTCATATTGACGACAGACTGCTGGCCATTTTCGGCGGCAAGACGAGATGCTTCGGAAGACAATCGCGCTTGCTTCGCTGTTTCATTGTTCTTCTGTACTGTCTCTTGCAGCTCATGAACAGCCGCCGACGTTTGAGTTGCAGCCGCAGACTGAATGGCATTTTGTTCATGTAGCTCAGAATTGAACTGACTGACTCGAGTCAGCTGATCCGACTCGATTTCTGATTGAGTCTGCAGACGCCGAAACGCTCTCTTCGCCGACTGCTCAAAGAAGGTCGCAAGCGCAATACAGACACCCACTACAATTGCGAAAACGCCTATAACCGACGCGAACAATGTAAAGGAGCTCACTTGGCGCAACGCCCATGCTCGCCCAATCAGGACACTTGCCGCCGATGCCACAAGCGCGACAGCCAGCAGGACAGCCGTCAAGCGAACGCGGAGTGAATGCCTCATTGTCGGTCCCTTCCTTTGACACGTGTTGTAGATTCTAAGCTGCGCGGGATCCCAGCATCTCGATCGCCTGTTTGTCGTCGGCGCCTAGTGCTTTTAAAACGTCAAGAATCAAAACGATTCGTTTCTCGATGGCATAGACCGAAGTCACAAACTCTGAACTCTTCCCGTTCATCAGCTCTGGACGAGGTTGCAACTCCTCACGTGCCGGACTTAAAACTGAGTTGATGGCATCGACCACTAATCCGATCTGATGTGAACCGACCTCGACAATGATGACGGCCGTCTCACCGCGATCAACAGGCTTCACATTGAACTTCTTTCGAAGATCGAGAACAGAAATGATCTGTCCTCTTAGATTCATAATTCCCATGAAGTATCCTGGCGTATTGGGAACGCGAGTAACATCCGGCAGACCGGTTACGGTCTTCACTTGAAGAAGCGGAATTGCAAACTCTTCTTCCCCAAGACAGAAGCATAGATATCGCACACGATCCTGCAAACCGACTGACGCCGCAATCTCACTCATATTCGCCCTCCTGACCCCAAATTCATCGGCAGAAGCGCTTCGCATCTCAATATTTGAGACAGTCTAAAATCTAAATCTTAATCTTAATCAGCTGGACCGACTCTACTCGTCCGCCGAGATTAAGGCTGTACCGATTCGATCCAAAACCATTGCGACAAAAAGTCCCATCACTTCCAGGTGAGTTAAGTGTGTCTTAAGATTATGAAGAACTATTAAAACTGCTAGACTCCCTATCGAATTCTCAAAAACGAAGCCGAAATAACCTCATCGCGATTTGCAACTGATCAAAGGGGCGGACTTCATATGGGACTTAATTTTCAATCTCGAGTGCTTCTGACTATAGGTCTAGGGCTTGCGGCTGCGACCAGTGTCTCGATTTATGTCAGTGTGGTCGAGCTTCGAAGCAGCGGCGAACAGAGTCTCGTCGAGAAGTCTCGAGCCATCCTCTCGCGCGTCGAAGCGGCTCGATCGTACGTCGCCGATATGGGGGTTTTAAAAAATATTATCGAACAGGTTAAGCGCGAGCATCCCGACGGCAATTTGAGCGATGAAAGTCGCAAGCTTGTCTTGAAGGCCGTTCCAGTCTATGCGGCATTCCGAGTAGGACAAGAGAACGCAGAAAAAGATGGTTTTCAATTTCGAATTTTTGCCAACAACCCTCGCAATGAGAAGAATAAACCGACCGCTCGTGAGTCGCAGTACCTGGAACGGTTTGCGGCTGATCCAAGTCTGAAGGAGATCACCGAAAAGTCTGAAGATGGACTATTTCAACTGACAATCAAGCCCGTTCGTCTAGCCGAAGCACAGGGGTGCCTGCATTGTCATGGCGCCCCCGCAACGTCGCCATGGGGCAACGGAAAAGACATCCTTGGTCGGCCAATGGAGAATATGAAAGATGGTGATCTTAAAGGCGCGTTCGCGATCATCTCTTCACTTGCGCCTGTTGAAGCCGGAATCAAAGAGACAACGATGACTATTGCAGGCTGGGGAGCCGGAATCGCAGCGCTGAGTCTACTAGTCAGCTTCCTGGTCCTCAGACGACCGCTGAAGGTTCTCGATTCGACAATTCAACAACTCAACCAAGGCTCAGAGACGATGGTGCACTCGTCTCAGGAGATCTTCAAATCAAGCCAAGATCTGCGCGGTTCGATCGACACCCAGGCTTCGGCGCTTCAAGAGACTCTTGTCGCGATCGATGAAATCAACTCGACAGTCAACCACAACGCACAGAATGCGGAGCAATCAAAAGCTCTCGCTGTTCGCACCCAGGGCGCTGTCGGTGAAGGTCGGAAAACCGTCGCTGACGTCTCACAGTCAATGAACGAAATCAGATCTGCAACTGACGCCATCAGTGAAGCGATTGAAGTCTCAAATCGAGAGATCGAAGAAATCACAAAAGTGATCGCGGACATCAATGAGAAGACAAAAGTGATTAATGACATTGTGTTTCAAACGAAGCTGCTATCGTTCAACGCTTCCGTTGAAGCTGCTCGTGCTGGTGAGCACGGCAAGGGCTTCGCCGTCGTAGCCGAAGAGATTGGATCTCTGGCACAGCTATCAGGAAAAGCCGCGCAAGAGATCAACACGATGCTCACTTCAAGTGTTGACCGGGTGAACCGCATCGTAAACGACAACCGCAATCGCGTGTCTGCACTGATCGAAAGCGCCAATCACACCGTTCAAGACGGACATCTCAAGTCGCAAGCTTGCGGACGCTCGTTCGACCAAATTCTCACCGATGCCAATGAACTGACCGCTGTCGTCGACTACTTTGCTGTCGCGACGAAAGAGCAAGCGATCGGCGTCAACGAGATCTCAAAAGCCATGGCACAGCTTGAACAGGTGTCTTTGCAGGCGAGCCAAACGAGCGCCAAAACTGAGGCGGAAGCTTCACAGATTGGCAATCAGTCCGACTCAATAAAAAATGTCGTCAAGGATCTCAAGAGCGTCATCAGCGGATCAGCGGCGTAGAAGCGTCGCCCATTCATCCGAATAGACCTCAGCATCAAGTGGAGTCCGCCTGCGCTCAAGCGGCGGACTCTTATATTCGGCCTGTACTCCATCCCAACCGCGATAAACCCGCGTGATCCCGGACTCAACCGTGCCCGTGCGCTGATCGCGAAGCTCAAAATCAGGAACAAGCGTCGTCTTGCCTCCGCCATCGGGAATATCCACCGAGTACGTTGGCATCGCGAGGCCAGAGAGCGTTCCCCAAAGTGCTCGCTGAATTTCAAGGCTCTCGTCAATACTTGTACGCAGGTGATCCGTCCCTTGCGAAGGGTCGCACTGAAACATGTAATAGGGCTTCACCCGCAAATACAGAAGTCTGCGCGAAAGCGCCTGCACAATTCGAGGATCATTGTTCACACCGTTTAAAAGCACCATCTGATTAAAGATCGGAACGCCATGGTCGACCAGGCGCTCAAGTCCCTCTGCTGCTTCGGCCGTCAATTCACGCGGGTGATTGAAATGCGTCATCATATAGACAGGCTTGACCGACCTCAAAAGTGCGGCGAGCTCTAAAGTGATTCGCATGGGGTTCACAACAGGCATACGACTGCCAATGCGGATAATCTCGACATGATCAATCCGACGAATATCCGTGAGCACTTTCGCCAGTACATCGTCGGATAAAGTCAGCGGATCTCCGCCAGAAAGAATCACCTCGCGAATCTCCGGATGCGCAGAAATGTACTGGAGCGCTTTGGTGTAATCATCTTCACGCGCGAACGCCTGCTCGCCGCCGGTGAAATGCTTGCGTGTACAGTAGCGACAATACACAGAGCAAAAGTCTGTCACTAAAAACAGAACTCGGTCAGGATAGCGATGAATCAGTCGCGGCGCGGGATTGTTCTTTTTCTCGCCCAATGGATCCAGCTGATCCTGAACACCTAATGAAAGCTCTTCTTTGCGCGGCATAAAGATGAGGCGAATCGGATCCAGCGGTTCAGTGGTCGACGCCAGCGACGCATAATAAGGAGTGGTACGAATTTGAAACGCCTGAAGTTCACCGCTTCCAGAAAACGCAGCGCTCTCCTCGGATGCTAAATCGAACACACGTTCGAAGTCCGCGCGACTCTTCAGCGAGCGCCGGAGTTGCCAATGCCAACTCCCCCACTCGGCCGGAGTGGCGTTCTGTTCAAAATAAATGGCCTTCGGAGCTGGCTGGAACTTTAAACGCATGCGGCGGTATAACATGGAACCCAATTTCGACGCCACCCCCGTTAGGAATCTAGACAGTCCAAACACCCGATATCACGCCCGATTCAACTCAAGAGGGTTCAGTGTACGAAAACTGACGCCACTTTTACCGCTGGCACGGGCTCACTCTAAACGCCCTGGCGACCTCCGATAAACGACGTATTTTCAATACCTTAGGGCCGACTGTCCGCCGCCCCACCGCCACGGCTCGAGTCTTGATCTCGTGATAAGTGGGCACTTCGCTATTGGAGTGCCCGTAGGAGGAGTTTATGAAACTCAATTCTCAAACAGCCCTGAAGGCCGGTCTCTTTATCGCTCTCGCTGCCAATATGAATTGGGGCATGCAGAGCATGAACGCAAGTTCACTTGCGTCTGAGTCTGTTCCGGCAGGAAAGGCAGCGGCTTCTTCTCAATCCTCCGGAGATGCCAAACCAGAGTCACAAACTCCGACCGTTTTAGTGGTGAAAGCAGATGGGCCGAAGCCAGAAGCGGTGAAACCCCGACTTGCTTCGGATGACGAGGACAAGAAAATCTGTGGCGACACTTACCAAATTCACTACGAAGAGGTTCAGCGCGGTGGTGTGAGCTACACTGAAATCACTTTTAAGCGAACAGGCACGTCCGATTGGAGCGATCCAACGACGAAAAAAGGGCAGCTCCATGAGCTCTTCAAAAACAAAGGTAGCGTCGATTCGCTCATTACGACCCTCGTTAAAGAGCAGCGCAAAGAAAACAAACTTTCATGCGCCGACACTAAACAACCAGAACAGATGAGCGAGAACTCTGATCGCGACGAGAAAGACGCTGAAGAGAAAGCGCGCGAACAGAAGCGAATCGCCGATGGCGTTAAGAACTGCACATTGGATAAAACCGGCGAGCGCATCAAGAACAGCGAGAAACTTCGCTGTTGGCTTGATCGCTTGGCTGACGCCGACAAGCTCGACAAAAAGAAGGACCGCAAAGTCAGCCGCCGCTCGCGCGATGACTTCGACGACGACATGGAAGGTAAGCAAGTCCTTGCGAACATCAAAGAGATCGTTCGCGGCCCACTCCGCAAGCTGATCAAAGAGATGACTCTTTCGACTGACGAGTCAAAGCAGAACGAAGGCATCGAGGCGGCGGAAGAAGCAATCGAGACTGTAAAGGAACTTGCGTCGGTAAACGACCTCAGCAGCAGCCGCGCCGGTGGCAGTGTGAACGATGTTCGTAAACTTGTCGGCGAACTTGAGGGACTTAAGCTTGGTGGACAAACCGCACAGAAGAGCCGTGAGATGGAAGACGACGTTCGCTCGGTTCGCGATCAAATGCGCTCATCTTGGGCTGAATACAAGCGCGACCCAACAAACATGTGGGCCGCACAAGAGTGGAACAACGCTCGCATGATGCACACCCAACTCGCCAATCAAATGAACTCAGAGATCGGTAACCAGTTCGTCGCCCCGCTTCAGGCCTACCGCCAAATGGGATTCCTGACGGCCGAGGACTACCGTGAGTTCACATCACCATTCACCAACATGCGCAACATGATGATCGCGGCACTCAACCCAGAGTCTCAGCAACTTGCCAACATCGCCGGTCGCTCATTCACCGGTGCAATCTCATCTTCGGCCATGGGATCGGACATCGTGGTCCCAACCGATCTTGGCACTGTTCGCAGCCAAGTCTCAAACGGTCGAAGCCATGGCTTCGCAATTCCAACAACGGCTCCGCAGTTGAACCTGCCTCGCCAACTCTTCAATAGCTCAAGCGTTCCTGCAACATCAGGTCGCGGTTTCTAAAAAATAAAAAACCCTGGAGGATTTCTCCTCCAGGGGCCCTGCTCCGCCATTCGGTCAAGCTGCTTTCAAGTTGTAATCAAGCTGCAAAATCAAAGATGCATTCAAGCTGCGATCAAAAACGAATAGCGGCCTTGGTCATAAGTCCATACGCGAACGAGTTATCCAAGCCCGCGGAGCCAGCCTTCCAGGTTTCACCCGGAGCAAACAAGCCCATTTCCGTAGTCCACGTGAAACGATCAAATGGAGTCCACGTCATATTCAAATCAACCTCATAACCCAAATCGCTTGCGGTGTTGCCACCGGCAATCGGTTCTTTGTTCAAACGACCCGTGACCAGAGTTGCGCCGTAGCTCCACTTGTCATTCGATTTATACTTCACACTTGGAGCGATATAGAGCGCATTTGAAATCGCTTCGGTATCGATCTGCGACGCCACAGATGTGGCGGTACTGCGATACAATCCGGTGCGGAAGAAATCGCGCTGGCCCATGGGGTGCGTAAACATCAGCATTCCAACGCGATAGTTGCGATGCATGACCATACCCTCTTGGGTATCGTTCGAACCTGGATCATCGCCTGACGCAAAACCAGCAAGAAGTTTTGTTGACCACTTCGAATCCGTCGGCGCCCATCCCAACTCACCAGCAACGCCAAAGCCATTGAGCTTGACGTCTTGATTCGTCGCAGTTTTGACACCGGTGTCGCCACTGAGCATCCCGACTTCAACACCAACCGACATCTCAGCCATTTTCTGTGATGTGAAGAGTCCAATATAACTGTGCTTATAGTCACCAGTCCGGGTTGAGCCAGTGCCACCCATATAGGAACTAT
This sequence comes from Pseudobdellovibrionaceae bacterium, assembly GCA_016791465.1. Taxonomy (GTDB): domain Bacteria; phylum Bdellovibrionota; class Bdellovibrionia; order Bdellovibrionales; family JAMPXM01. The sequence goes on along the minus strand of JAEUWE010000272.1, from coordinate 6,754 downwards.
TGCTGACGATGTCGTTTCCACTGCCAACACGAATTTGATAAAGAAGTCCCAACGACAGATCTGTTTCTGGATTGTCGTATTGAACGTGCAAAATGTAGTCGTTCACATCGTCTTCTTTATCGATGTTACCCTCGTTCACTTTGCCAAGCATCGGCATGAAGAACATATTCCCAGTCACAATCTTGTAACCGACCATGTCGAGAGTGGAAAGGTAGTGATCGAAATCACCGCGACCAGAGTTGAACCACGTGCCAAGACCGAAGTGCATTGGCGCTCGGCCCGCAATCAACTGACCAAACTCTTGATTCCAAGAGAAATAGAGTTGCGAAACCGCAAGGCCACCGGCCTCTTGATTTTTCGAAAGCACGTTTGAATTATCGGCCGACGTCGGTGTTCCTGTGCCAACGCCTTTACCGATGAACTCGCCGGCCTGGTTATTCGTCCCGAAACCCGCATTGTTCAAAAGATCAAAGCGTCCATGCACCGTCATCCCATCAGCCACGACAACTTTCGGAGCCAAAATCAAATGATGCAGCATGTACGCCTTATCGGCTTTCGCACCGTTCAATTCGGGATTATTGAAACGCAAACCTTCAAAGCGATAGAGACCGCCCCACTCAATGTCAGACGCCTCGGATCGAACACTCAGAAAGAGACCGGCGAGGAGAAAGCCAAATGCAACAGCACTCTGCATCGCCAGCCGCCGACGGCGCCCCACTTGTGCACGTTTAAAGATCTTGCCGTTAGGAGATTGGCCAAAATTCATGGCTGATCCTTTCACCCTAGAGTTTGCGTCTTCGACAACATTACATTGCGATACGCCACTCGAGGTCAAGGCATCAGCACCTTCAGTAAGTGCGGTGCATAAAACGTAAAAGCCGCTCCAAGAGCGGCTTTTATGCTGAAAACAAGTGCGATTTGAACGCGATCGCTGAAGACTTAATCAGCACTGACACCGAGCAGATCAGTTTCACGAAGAATCAAGTACGTCTCTCCGCCAAACTCCACTTCTGTTCCGGCATAACTCGTAAACAGAACTGTATCTCCAACTTTGACATCAAGCGGTTGAACACGACCCTTTTTATCCTGATGTCCACGGCCAACGGCCTTCACGACACCCTTTGTTGGACGCTCTGTTACAGTGTCCGGGATGTACAATCCACCGGGAGTCATATTGCTCTCGCCCGCTCGCTCAACCAAAATGCGATCATCGAGGGGCTGGAAGTCGAACGCCAGCGATGTCTTGCTTTTCACCAACTTCAAGGTCGGTTTCGCTGCGCTTGTCGCGACCGTGCGGACAACGGCTTTACCAGACGCTTTCGGCACTGATTTCGACGCAGGCCGAGCCGTTCGTTTCACCGTCTTTTTTGCGACCTTCGACACTTTTGAAACAGTTTTTGCTGTTTTGCTCGACTTTGACTTGGTCGGTTTTGATTTTGTTACTTTGCTCGTTTTCGCAGATTTTTTCTTGGCCATTGTGCTACCTCGATTCGGTGACCTGGACTAAATAGGTCAGTCATGACTAATGTCAACCATTGATGTCCAAATCCACGAATTCCACCGACAAAGACTCTTCACCAAAACGCCGCGGCCGCAAACGTCGCATTGCGCTTTGGGTGCTGCTTATCAGCACCCTTGCCACCGCGGTCGCAGCCTTTGTCGTCAGCGTTTGGATGCTCAAACTCGATCGTGAAATCGCCGAGCGCTTTCAACAAAAACGCTTTGCGCCTCCGGTGGAGTTTTACTCAGCTCCCGAATTTATAAAAACCGGGTTTCACCTCAATCCCATCGATCTCATGGCCATTTTTGCTCGCCGCGGTTATCGCCTGCGCGAGTTCGGTCAGCCGATTCAGCCTGCCGACGTCAGCCACTGGACAGGTGCCAACTGCCTGGCTGTGCTCCCAGCACCTGCCACCACCGACGTTGCTCCCGAGAATGAGAGCACCTCCGTCAACGACTGCGTCGTCTTTCGTCATCAAACCCGAACCGAGTCATTGGTGGAACCGACAGCTTCCGCGGCACCCGATTCAACTCCGGCTCCGGTCGCGGTATCGCCATTGGAGCCCACACAGACCGAGCCTGTGCAGATTATTGCGTTCGACAAAAATCACAACGTCGTCGGCACTTACGCCGGCGCCAATCCTCGACCGTCGGAAAGCGCCGTTCTCGATCCTGAGCTTTTTGCTCAATACTACGGCGATAAACCCATCTTGCGCTCGGTCGTCGACCTTGGCCAAATTCCGCCACTGTGCAAGGAGGCCTTGCTGGCCATAGAAGATCCGCAGTTTCTCGAGCACTCAGGCATCAGCTTCACGTCGCTGCTCCGAGCCGTTGTTGCCAACCTTCGACACGGCCGCTTTGCTCAGGGCGGAAGCACGATCACTCAGCAGCTCGTCAAAAACTATTTTCTCACCGAGGAAAAGACCCTCACGCGCAAACTCACGGAGATTGCGATGTCCTTTTTGGTCGAACGGCGCGCATCCAAGGAAGATATCTTAGAGACGTACTTAAATCTGATCTACATGGGGCAAAACGGCCCTTTTGAGGTTCGTGGTTTCGCTGCCGCCGCTCAGCACTACTTCGCAAAACCTATTCAATCACTTGAAACGGAAGAATGTGCACTGCTCGCGGCTGTGCTGAATAGTCCCGGCCTGTACAACCCATTCACAAAGCCCGAATCCGCGCTCAAACGACGCACGCGCGTCCTTGAAAAGATGCGCGACAGCGGCCGCATTGACGAAAAAACATTTGCTGTTGCCCAGGCTGCACCTCTTCCAAAAGCCCCGGGCCGCGTCCTCACCGAGCCAGCTCCTTATTTTGTTCGCGCTGTTCGCAAAGAGCTTGAGAAAATGGGACTCGATCCCTCGCAGGGACTTCGCGTCTACACCACTCTTGACCTGCGAGCACAAGAGGCCGCGCAGAAAGCAGTTCGCAGCGGCCTTGAGAAGCTTGAGAGCTCTGTCGCTGCGATTAAAAAACTAAAAGAAAAAGGCAAAAATCTCGAAGCGCTATTGATCTCAAGCGATCCGTCGTCAGGCTTTATCACATCGATCGTCGGTGGCCGCAGCTACGTGGCCACGCAGTATAATCGCGCCGTCGAAAGTCGACGACAGGTCGGTTCGGTGATGAAGCCATTCGTCTATCTCGCAGCACTCGAAAGCAAAGATCCCGACGGCGAGCCCTACAAAGCCACAACAGAGATCGACGACTCCACTTTCACTCTGAAATACGAGGGCCAATCGTGGACACCAAAAAACTATGATGGAAAATTCCGAGGAATGATTCCGCTCTGGTACGGACTCGTGGAGTCCTTGAATTCCGCAACTGCCCGACTCGGATCCACGGTCGGGATCAAAAACGTGATCGATGTGGCACGCAAACTCGGTATCGAATCGAAACTTGATCCACTCCCGTCACTCAGCTTGGGAGCTTTTGAGCTCGCACCAACTGAAGTGTTAGGTGCTTATACCTCACTCGCAAGGCTCGGCACGCACGTACCGCTTTCTTCAATTTATCGAGTCGAAGATCTCGCGGGCAGTGAGCTCTTCGCCTTTCGGCCGACAGAAGAAAAAGCGGTCAGCCCGGAGTCGGCTGCCATTCTTGTCGGAATGCTCAAAGCCGTTGTTGATCACGGCACCGCCCGAGGAGCCCGCGCAATGGGACTCACTGGAGCCATTGCCGGAAAAACGGGAACCACCAACGATAAAAAAGATGCGTGGTTCGCTGGCTTTTCTCCCGAAATGGCGGCCGTTGTTTGGGTTGGCTACGACGACAACACCTCGCATGGCCTCACTGGCGGCAGCGGTGCCGTTCCCATTTGGACTCAGTTCATGCTGGGCGCACAGAAGCTCTCTCCGGATGCTGCTTCTAAACGGGAGTTTCAGTGGCCCGAAGGTGTTGAAACGCTGACCCTCGAAAGTACCGATTTGGAGAAGTACCCCATCCTTCGCGATGAGATTAAAGGCCCCGTTCAAATCATCGAGCGCAAATCCGAGTCCGGACTAAAGTCGTTCTTTTAGGCGCACTTTCTCAGCATGAGCTCAGTTCCAGCTCGAGCAAGTCCTTTGCCCTCCATCCGATTCTTCTCCATCAAAATATCTAAAACTGAGATTCGGGTTGAGATGACATAGCTGACGCACCACAGAGCTTCTTCCCGACGCTGTAGGCGCCATGATCTTGCAGCCGAAACGTGAACTCGTTACGCCCGCATCGGTATAGTCAAATACGACAAGTTGCCTCAGTAAATGATCACAAGTCGCGCGACTACTGATCTCAACGCCATAATTCGGTCTCCGTTTATTCTGAGCCGAGAACATGCTGAAGCCCACCGGTGTCGGGGCCCCAAACTTGAAAGCCACAAAACTCAAACAAAAAGCTCCTAAAACCACAATGGACAAAATCTCTGAACTCGGAAATGGACCGAACCCGGCCTGCCAAACAGGCTCACTCTTCAATTTTATAACCTGCCGAATTCGCTTCAGATGAATATACAAAAGTGCCCCTGCCAGCAATGCTGGCTGCAGAAAGTAAGTCCACGAAGAGAACCCCTTGTAAGTCATATTGAGCGCAAGCAAAGATGAAGCGACCGCCCAAAAAAATGGATGGCGATAGATCGACGGCAAGCACACCGGCGACGCCTTTGAAACAAAATGCTCATCGATCAGCGCAACAAATAGAAGTGCCGTGAAATAAACATATAGAACCGGTGGATGTAGAACTGCAATCACAAGAACAAAGAGTGTCGCGATGTGAGCAAAAAGAGTCGGCCACCAAAGTAATCCAACTCCCAGCACCAGCTCCAGAACAATCGACATACTCGGCAATAGATCTCTCGCTAACCATTCCGGGAGAGGTCCCAAAAAGAACTGGTATACAGCCCCATATCCTTGAGCTGAAGTGAACTCAATACCAGTCAGATAGAGAGGATTTATCTTCTGTATCCCTGCAAGTAGAAATATCGCCGAGAAGCCAATTGAAGCGTAGAGCTTTGATCGTCGCTCACTGAGCTCATAGAGCGCGATCACCAAAAATCCATTCAGAATCATTTGCGGATAGAATGCTCCGACCGCAGAGTATCGCGCCAACCACATCAACAGTATTCGTAGGCTAGCGGCCAGAACGAGCAACCGAGACACACCATAGCGCAGAAAACAGATTACAATTCCAAATTGAGAAATCTCCAATAGTCCGAACTCACGCAGCAAAGCCGCGAACTCGAAGAGCGGAACTGCTGTAAATTCGTCGAGGGGCGATATTCCCAACGCAAGTCCAATGACAACCGCAGCGGCGATATCACGACCGTTTTTAACGCCATGACTATCCACTCTCTCATTGTTCATTTAATTTTTCCCATAGAAAGGCCCAGCTCAAATTGTCTCATACTGATGCATGCCTGCATCAGTAAAAGTGGCAAATCGAGACCAGCTTATCGGTTTGTCCAAAAATTTTAGAAATCTTCACTTTTTTCCGAAACGTACCAAGGACATCAGTACGTTATCGGGAGGTCTGGTATTTTCGTTTTTCAAACGAAACTCAATTCAATTACAGGGTTCGCGATCATCAGTGTCCTACTGCTGATCTTCATCTCTGGATGTTCAATGAAGCCGCAAAACGGAAGCACGTCGACCATCTCCATTCAGCTTCCTTCAAAGCAGTCCACCACTCAGAAAGTCGGAGCTTTTAGCGCGTTACCCGCCAATCGCAAGGCGTGCTTCGGCGTCAACGTGCTGGCGGGCGACATCAAGGATATGCCGGCTTCGACCTGTAGCCCCCGGACCGGCATTGTCGCTGGGTTTGCCGAAGCCGGACAAACACTTGAAGTCACAGTACCTCGCGGAGACGGGCGGGATTTTGAGCTCTACATGTATTTAATGGCGGAGAACGACAACGGCGCTTGCCCTCCGATGCTCGCGCCGTTTTCACCCACGCAACTCAGCAAACTTTATTATCTTGGCGCTGCGACAAATGTGGGTCTTCATAGCGACACGGTCGACGTCACTATCAACGCGAGCTTCTCCGGTGTTGCCAACACATTGGCCACACAGAATAGCTACCCCGCATCGTGCATCGTTGCCGACCCCACGCAGACCGTTCCGAGACTTCACGTCTCCAGCGGCGCACAAACCGCGACAGGCGGGACAATGAAACTCTCTGCTCGAATCGGAAAGCCAGCCAACGGTCCCTCGGCCGTCGGCGGAGGGATGAGAATTGAAAAACAATAACGGGAGAAGCCCTATGCGCTTTAAAAACACCCTGAGTTTAGTTGCAAGTCTCACGACGGCCTTCTTCATCGTGACACACTCCCCTTTGGCTACAGCGTCGAACCTGGCGCAAAATTTTAACTTTGATGGAGTCTTGGTTGACGATGCAACCGGAACTCCCATGGCCGGCCCCGTATCGATTAAATTTCAAATTTATAATCCCGCCGGATCGTGTTTACTCTTTGAAGAAACGCACCCTGCTGTTGCGCTCGCAAGCGACGGATCCTTCTCTGTTCTTGTCGGCTCCGGCACGCGAGCCTCGGCGGCAGTTGATGGTGGTCTCAGTCTTAAAACTGTCTTTCAAAACTCTGGCCTCGTCCGCGGCGTCGACGCCACTTATTGCCCGAGCGCGTACACTCCGACATCAGGCGACGCCCGCAAACTTCGCACGATCGTCAATGCAACAGCGCTCACTCCAGACTTCACATTGTCGCCGGTGCCGTCAGCAACCGTCGCCGAGTCTCTACAGGGCAAAGCGGCCGCAGACTTTATCG
>JAEUWE010000066.1 GCA_016791465.1 Pseudobdellovibrionaceae bacterium | reverse complement strand
TCTTGTTTTCGGCATGTCCTGGTAAGTGACGACGCGTTGCGCGAACGGTGGGCCGCGCTCTGAGTGACAGACCCCGGAAACGTTTGCGTTTTTCCCCTGGGTGTGGGAACTCTCTCCCTCTCACGGCGAAGTTTTTTGAGCCGACGGTTTCCTTTTGTCTCTTTCCTTCAGCCCGAAGACTGCGAAAGTCTTTCTCATGAAGGGTGTCATCAGAAGCTGTTGAATCAAGAGCGACGGATGGTTTCGCCAGAAGTATTCGTCGCGTTCGAGGCTACTCGAGAAGTCGTGAACTTGGCATTGTTTGGTGGCGCAATGTTTTGAATCACCAGGCAATTGGAGCGCGAGAGTAAACATAGAGTTACGAACTGAAGTTGAGAATCAAAAGAGCGCAGTTTCATAGCGAAAATCGCAAGCGAAATTTGCAGCAAACGCACTCTTTAAAATTTGAAGCCAGGTTCAAGAGTTCGAAATTAATTTAAGAAGTATGGGCGATGCCCCAGGAGGAAGGTAATGTCTAAGGAGAAATTTGACCGGAGTAAACCCCACGTCAACATCGGAACAATCGGCCACGTTGACCACGGTAAAACATCGCTGACAGCGGCTATCACGAAAGTATTGGCTGAAACTGGCGGCGCGACATTCCTTGCTTACGATATGATCGACAAAGCACCGGAAGAAAAAGCTCGTGGTATCACGATCTCGACGTCGCACGTTGAGTACCAAACTGCGAACCGCCACTACGCACACGTCGACTGCCCCGGCCACGCTGACTATGTGAAAAACATGATCACTGGCGCGGCACAGATGGACGGCGCGATCCTCGTTGTTTCTGCTGCTGACGGTCCGATGCCACAAACTCGTGAGCACATCCTCCTCGCGCGCCAGGTTGGCGTTCCGGCGATGGTTGTCTTCATGAACAAAGTTGACATGGTTGACGACGCTGACCTTCTCGAGCTCGTTGAAGTTGAAATTCGCGAACTTCTCTCGAAGTACGAATTCCCTGGCGACGAGATCCCAATCGTAAAAGGTTCGGCTCTCTGCGCTCTCGAAGGAAAAAATCCAGAGATCGGTCGCGATGCGATCTTGAAGCTCATGGCTGAAGTTGACCGTTACATCCCGCAACCAGAGCGCGCTATCGACAAGCCGTTCTTGATGCCGGTTGAGGACGTGTTCTCGATCTCGGGTCGTGGAACTGTTGTTACTGGTCGTGTTGAGCGCGGTATCGTAAAAGTGAACGACGAGATCGAAATCGTTGGTTTGAACCCAACGGTTAAGACGGTTGTGACTGGTATCGAAATGTTCCGTAAGCTTCTTGACGAAGGCCGTGCTGGTGACAACTGCGGTTGCCTCCTCCGTGGTACTAAGAAAGAAGAAGTTGAGCGCGGACAGGTTCTCGCAAAACCAGGCTCGATCAAGCCGCACAAGAAATTCAAAGCAGAAGCCTACATCCTCACAAAAGAGGAAGGCGGACGCCACACTCCGTTCTTCAACGGTTACCGCCCTCAGTTCTACTTCCGTACAACTGACGTTACAGGCGTTGTGACTTTGAAAGACGGAACTGAAATGGTCATGCCAGGTGACCGCGTCGAAATGAACGTCGAGCTCATCGCGCCAATCGCGATGGAAAAAGAGCTCCGCTTTGCGATCCGTGAAGGCGGACGTACAGTTGGTGCCGGCGTTGTTGTCGATATTCAGGAATAAGTTAGTATAGGATTACACAGGGGTTGTCGTTGTGATGACCCCTGTTTCGGTAGGGCAGTAGCTCAATCGGTAGAGTTACGGACTCCAAATCCGTCGGTTGGGGGTTCGAGTCCCTCCTGCCCTGCCAATTTGTAATTCTAAAATCGAGTTAACTGATAGGAATGGACGAGCATGGATAGCGCAGTCGCAGCAAATAAGAAGGCCGCAACAGTTGGCTTCATGATTGCCGGAATTCTCATTGGAATCGGAGCAAAGGTGCTTCTCGATTCTATCGGTGCAATCGCAACTGGTGCTGTTGGTCGTTTTGTTACAATGGATCTTGTCAGACACGGGTTTCCCGTTCTTGCGGGTCTGGGTTCTTTCGTCGCCTTGCAGGCTAATGCCGCTGTTCGCGTTTGGGGCGATGAGGTCGTCAGTGAGTTGAAGAAGATCGTGTGGCCGAGTCGTGAGCACACGGTGCGGATGACCCTCTTTGTTTGTATTATGCTGGTGCTTTCGGGCGCAGCGCTTGGGCTTCTCGATGTTGTGTCGGGAAAGCTGATTCAGTGGCTGCTTTCTAAAAACCTTTTCGGCCTTCTCTCGTAACGAGTGCCGATCTCCAGCTGGTGATCGGTTCTGCGGGTGCTGGACTGGTCGTGGTTGGAGATTGAAATGTTGGAGTCAAAAGTGTCATCAAATGAGACTGCGGCAAAAGTAGACAATAAAAAGTGGTACATTGTTAACGTTGCGACAGGCAGCGAAGGCACTGCGAAAGCCTCTATTGAAAAGCGTATTCAGCAACACAAGATGGAAGATCTCTTCGGTGAGATTCTCATTCCTGCTGAGAGTGTTGTTGAGCTTGTGAAGGGGCAGAAAACGACACGTTCCAGGAAGTTTTTTCCTGGCTACATGTTCGTTCAAATGGCTTTGAGTGAAAAGACTTGGCATTTGGTTCGAGGTTCGTCAAAAGTAACGGGCTTTGTTGGTGGCAATAAACCATCGGCAGTTCCTCCGGATGAGGTTCTGCGCGTGACTCAGCAAATGGAGACAGGTGCTGAGAAGCCACGTCCAAAAGTGAAGTTCTCTGTTGGTGAGAATGTGACCGTGATCGACGGCCCATTCACAAACTTCAACGGTACAGTTGAGGACATCAATGAAGAAAAAGGAAAAGTGAAGGTTTCGGTCAGCATTTTTGGCCGAGCAACTCCGGTGGAGTTGGACTTCATCCAGGTTCAAAAGGCCTGAGATGCTTTAAAGAGAGGGCTGGATGCTCTTCTCTCGATCATGTAGCGGGATGCTGCGCTTAATTTGAATGAGATTTGGCGCTTAGGTCTTCGGATCTAGGGGTCGGTTCGAAAAGGCATGGGGTCTTTTCGATAACAGAACACCCCCGCGAAGGAGTGGGAACTATGGCTAAAAAAGTCACTGCAATGATTAAGTTGCAGATTCCGGCAGGGAAGGCGAATCCAGCGCCGCCCGTGGGACCGGCGCTCGGCCAGCATGGGGTAAACATCATGGAGTTCTGTAAACAGTTTAATGCCCGTACACAGGGCAAGGGTGATACCATTATTCCGGTTATCATCACTGTTTACCAGGACCGGTCGTTTACCTTCATCACGAAGACGCCGCCCGTGTCGATTCTGCTGAAACAGGCTGTCAAGATCCAGTCAGGGTCGAAGATGCCTCAGAAGGATAAGATCGGGAAGGTCAACATGAAGCAGGTTCGCGAAATCGCGACCCTGAAACTTCCAGACCTCAACTGCTCGACTGTTGAGTCGGCAATGGCACAGGTTGTGGGCACTGCTCGCAGCATGGGCCTTGAGATTCAGGAGTGAGGTGATTTATGGCAGCACGTGGTAAGCGATATAAGTCTGTAAAATCAAAAGTAAACTCACTCACCAAGCTTCCGCTTGAGCAGGCTGTTAAGCTTGCTGTTGAGACGGCAACTGCAAAGTTCGACGAGACAATCGACGTATCGATTCGTCTTGGTATCGATCCGAAGCAGTCGGACCAGCAGGTTCGTGGCGCGATTGCGCTTCCGCATGGTCTTGGCAAAGCGGTTCGCGTTCTTGTTTTCGCAAAAGGTCCAAAAGAGGCCGAAGCGAAAGAAGCAGGCGCTGACTTCGTTGGTGCGGATGACCTCGTTGAAAAGATCAACGGCGGTTGGCTCGCGTTCGACAAAGCGATTGCGACTCCCGACATGATGGCGACGGTCTCTAAGGTGGCGAAGGTTCTTGGACCTCGTGGTCTTATGCCGAACCCAAAAGTCGGCACGGTCACAATGAACGTAAGCGAGACAGTTAAAGCTGAAAAGCGCGGTAAACTTGATTTCCGTGTTGATAAGGCTGGTATTGTTCACGCGGGCATTGGCAAGAAGTCGATGGGCGCAGACAAGCTCAAGGACAACTTGATGGCTCTGATCGGAGCTATCGTAAAGGCAAAACCAGCTTCTTCGAAAGGTATCTACCTTCAGGGCATCACGGTCTCTTCGACCATGGGTCCTGGTGTTAAGGTTGACGCTCTTCAGGCGCAGGATTCGGTCGGTTAATTCGACTGAAGCGGGCGTTTCGTCTGCTGGTTTGATCCACGAAAAAAGGCACCGAGAAGTCGGTGCCTTTTTTTATGTCCTTTGCCTATTTAACGAGGCGAGTCTGGCTATTCGCGGTACCAGAAGGCGCGAACCGCCAAAACTTCAGTGGCGGGCATTTTCGGAATAAAGAGATAGATGGTTTCGAGGCCTGTGCCTCCCATGTAATTGACGCTGAGATCAAGACGCTCCACTCGCTGTACATCGTGTTGGGTCGCCCATGTCTGAATCGCGTTCTGCTCATCTTTGCTGAGGCCCGGGAATTCACCGGTCTTTTCCTGTAGCTCGATCAGTGCTGTCTGCTGGGTGCTTGGATCGTGGCTGTAGCCGTCGATGTCGAAGCCGCGAATGTGGTAGGTTTGGCGTATGCGTTTGCCGATCTCGGCGATAATATCCTCGGGTGTATTGGCCGAGGTGGCACCTTCGATAGCGTAGATTTCTGTCGACTCCACGTCGTTCAGGCTGTCGATGGCTCGGGCTTTAATGGCCGCATTTGCAAGGAGCGGCGAAGCCGTGACGACAGTAGCCAAGGCGAAAGCGAGAACAGATGAAGTTTTGATTGTGCGGAGCCAGTTCATAGAACCTCCTCATGGGCGAGTTTGCTTCGCAAATCCATAGCACAGATTTGGCTTGTTCTGGCGGTAGAGGCAGGGATATGCAAAAAAATAGTGCTGGTTGCGGTCGGCTTTCATCCGGTATTCACATCTGAGAGTAGTATCTCTTGCTTTCCTGTGAAAAATGGGTTCTTTAGAACCCCACAGACGATCGCGATCAAAGACAGTAGGTCCTCGAAAGAGTTTAATGGAGCTTCGGCTTCTCCTACCGAGAGAACGGTTCGGTTTGGCAAAGTAAGCCGTTTTAAATATGGAGCCGGTTTCGGCCCTCTATCTTGAATGAGCGACACCTTTTCTGATCCGCACTCCTATCTCAATGAATAAGGGCGCGTATCAAAATTCTAGGAAAGGAGGTCAGCTCATGATCACTCGTGAAGATAAAGTACAGGAGATTTCAGCACTCGCCGAAAGTTTCGGTCGTGCAAAAGCGGCCTTTCTCGTCGACTTCAAAGGTATGACAGTTGAGCAAGTGACAAGCTTGCGTAAAAAACTGTTCCCCATTGATTCGGAGATGAAAGTCGTTCGAAACACGCTTGCTCTTCGCGCACTCGCGGATCACCCCAAGACGCACTCTGCATTGCAGAATGATTTCGTCGGCACAAATGCCGTCGTTTTCGCGTTCGGTGAGGCGCCAGTTGTTGCGAAAGCACTCAGCGACTTCGCTAAAGACGTTGAAAGTCTTCAGTTGAAAGTCGGAGCGTTGGAAGGCGCCCGTCTTGATGCAAAAGGCATTAAGGCATTGGCATCGCTTCCATCGAAAGAAGTACTTCGCGCTCAGTTTCTCGGTGTGCTCCAGGCTCCGATGTCGAAATTCGTTGGAACGCTCAATGCGGTACCAAGCGGATTCGTTCGCGTGCTTGCAGCTCAAAAAGACAAGGCCGGCGCAGCTTCGTAAGAACTGTGCTGCTTAGATGTTCAATTTTGGTTTTTATAAATTATTGATTTTTGGAGGATTTTTAAAATGGCTCTCACTAAAGACGATGTAGTGAATTTTCTGTCGAACATGCCCGTAATCGAGCTCGCTGAGCTCATCAAAACTTTGGAAGACAAGTGGGGCGTAACTGCTGCTGCTCCAGTTGCAGTTGCAGTTGGCGGTGGCGGAGCAGCTGCTGCTCCTGCTGAAGAGAAAACAGCTTTTGACGTTGTTCTCATGGACGCAGGCGCTAACAAAATCAACGTTATTAAGGAAGTTCGCGCTGTTACAGGTCTTGGCCTGAAAGAAGCGAAAGACCTCGTTGAAGGCGCTCCAAAGACAGTTAAAGAAGGCGTAACAAAAGAAGAAGCTGCGAAAATGAAAGAAGTTATCGAGAAAGCCGGCGCGAAAGTTACTGTAAAGTAACGAGCTGCGGCAGACTTTCTTGACTTCGCGCTCGGCCGGAGCGACGACCTAAGGTTGTAGTTGCGGCAAGCGTATGGTGGGTGAAAGCCCATCAGATGATAGAAAAGCGGAGGCAGGATCAGGGGTTCCTTAGTCCTGTCTTCCCAATGACCCGTTCACGATTGAGCTTCAGGTAAACCCAAGATGGGGTAATTCCTGGAGACGGTGGTGAGCGGGTTTCGGCGTCCTGGGCGATTTTTTCTCTGAGGCCTGGGCCGTCGATTTGATTGCGAATTTGAGTACGAGTTTAGGTTTAAAGTAGCGAACGTTTGACCAATAACGGAGTAAAAATGCCCACGACCAATTCGGGTGTTCCAGTCACGGCTTCCAACCTGCGGGTGCGGAAAAGCTTTGCAAAGAACAAGCAGGTTATCGAAATCCCGAACCTGATTGAGTTGCAGAAGAGCTCTTATGAGGGCTTCTTGCAAAAAGATGTCGATCCAGATCGTCGTACAGATGTCGGTCTGAGTGGCGTCTTCAAATCGGTGTTCCCGATTTCTGACTTTAACAACACCGCGAGCCTCGAGTTCGTGAGCTATACTTTGGAACCCCCAAAGTATGACGTCGATGAGTGTCGCCAGCGCGGAATGACTTTCGCTGCCGGCATGAAGGTGACACTGCGTTTGGTGGTGTTTGATGTGGATGAGCAGTCCGAGACGCGCTCGATCCGCGATATGAAAGAACAAGAAGTTTATCTTGGTGATATCCCGCTGATGACGGCCAACGGCTCGTTCATTATCTCGGGAACTGAGCGTGTTGTTGTGTCTCAGTTGCATCGCTCCCCAGGTGTATTCTTCGACCACGACGGTGGAAAGAACAACGCCAGCGGTAAATTGATCTACTCGGCGCGAGTCATTCCATACCGTGGATCGTGGTTGGATTTTGAATTCGACCAAAAGGATCTGATCTACGTTCGAATCGACCGCCGTCGTAAGTTTCCTGTGACGATTCTCTTGAAAGCGCTTGGCTACAGTGTCGAGAAGCTTCTCGAGTACTTCTATGATCTCGATAAAGTCGTTGTCCGCAAGGGTAAGCTCTATCGCGAAATCGATATCGAGCGTATGTCCGGCCAGCGTGCATTGGCTGACATCGTCGATCCAAAATCGGGCGAAGTTCTGGTTAAACAGGGCCGTCGTATTACTCGTGCCGTTGTTAAGCGGGTCAAAGACCTCGACCTGAAAGAAGTTGAGATCACTTCGGAAGATTTGGAAGGCAAAGTTATTGCGCGTCCAATCATCGACGAAGAGACGGGCGAGATCATCGCTGACGCCAACCAGGAAATGTCGAAAGCGATTTTGGATCGCTCGATCGAGTCGGGAATCACTGAGTTCCGTCTGATCTTCTTCGACGGTCTGTCGGTAGGTCCCTACCTCCGCAACACGCTTCTCGTCGATAAGATTTCGACACGTGAAGAAGCGCTTCTTGAGATTTACAAGCGTCTTCGCCCTGGCGAGCCGCCAACTCCAGAAGGTGCTGAGCAATACTTCCAGCGTTTATTCTTTGATCCTGAGACTTACGACCTCTCTGAAGTCGGCCGTATCAAGATCAATCACCGCTTCAGTATCCCGGCGACTGAGTGTCCGATTACACATCGCACGCTCACATCAAAGGATATTCTGTCGGCTGTTCGCACTTTGATCGACCTGAAAAACGGTCGTGGTCACATCGACGACATCGATCACCTCGGCAACCGCCGTGTGCGTTCGGTGGGCGAGCTTCTTGAGAACCAATACCGTATCGGTTTGGTTCGTATGGAACGCGCGATCCGCGAGCGCATGTCGCTCCAGGATGTCGACACGATGATGCCGCATGATCTTGTGAACGCGAAACCTGTTAACGCCGTTTTGAAGGAATTCTTCAACGCGTCTCAGTTGTCGCAGTTTATGGATCAGACCAATCCGCTTTCTGAGATCACGCACAAGCGTCGTCTTTCGGCTCTTGGACCGGGTGGTTTGACTCGCGATCGCGCGGGCTTCGAAGTTCGCGACGTTCATCCGACACATTATGGCCGTATCTGTCCGATCGAGACGCCAGAGGGACCGAACATCGGTCTTATCGCGTCGCTCGCGACCTATGCGCGCATCAACAACTACGGCTTCATCGAGACGCCCTATCGTCGCGTTGATACCGGAAAAGTTTCTTCGAGCATCGAGTACATGTCGGCTCTTGAAGAAGCGGACCATCATATCGCACAGGCGACTCGCGAAGTGACGACGGAGCTCAAAGCGGCGTCGGTTACGGTTCGGGTTAACGGCGAATATGAGACGGTTGAAAAAGACAAAGTTTCATTGATGGATGTGAGCCCGAGCCAGCTGGTGTCGATTGCCACATCTTTGATTCCGTTCCTTGAGCATGACGATGCGAACCGCGCCCTCATGGGATCGAACATGCAACGTCAGGCCGTGCCGCTCCTTCGCTCGAAGGCGCCACTTGTTGGAACTGGTGTTGAGCGTTTGGTTGCGAAGGACTCGGGAACAAGCGTTGTTGCTCAGAACGACGGTATCGTTGAAGAAGTCGACGCGAGCCGAATCGTGGTTCGTCGTTTTGCAAAGGGCGGAGAGCTCGGTGCGAACGTTGATATCTACAACCTCACCAAGTATCAGCGGACGAATCAGAACACTTGCTTCAACCAGCGTCCGATCGTTCTCTCTGGCGACACTGTTCGCAAGGGTGACATCATCGCCGACGGTCCGTCGACTGAGCTCGGAGAGCTCGCTCTTGGTCAGAACATCCTCGTCGCGTTCACGCCCTGGATGGGCTACAACTTCGAGGACTCGATCTTGATCAGTGAGCGTCTGATTAAAGACGACACGTACACGTCAATTCACATCGAAGAATTCGAGTGTCTTGCTCGTGATACAAAACTTGGAAAAGAAGAGATCACGCGCGATATCGCCAATGTTGGCGAAGAAGCGCTGAAGGATCTCGATACGTCGGGCATTATCCGCATCGGTGCGGAAGTAAAACCTGGCGACATCTTGGTCGGAAAAGTGACGCCAAAAGGTGAGTCGCAGCTCTCGCCAGAAGAAAAGCTCCTCCGAGCGATCTTCGGCGAAAAGGCGGGCGACGTTCGCGATACATCGCTCCGGGTTCCGGCGGGTGTTTCGGGTACAGTCATCGATGCGCAGGTTTACGGCCGCGAAGGTGCTGAGCGCGATGAGCGCCTCTTGGCCATCATCGAAGAGAAGAAGCGCAAGCTCGAGAAGGATCTTGCGGTTGAGCAGAACGTTATCAAGAACAACGCGATCTCGAAGTTGAAGGTCTTGTTGCTGGGTAAGACCACAACAGGCGTTCTTCTCAACGAAGACGGTTCGCAGAAGTTGCTGTCGAAAGGACAGAACATCACGGACGCCGACCTTGAGACGATTCCGTTTGAGCTCTTGACTTACATTCCTCTTGAGCAGGATCTCGAATATCAGGTCAGCCGTATCATTGACGGTGCACGTAACCAGCTTGACGCAGTGAA
>JAEUWE010000033.1 GCA_016791465.1 Pseudobdellovibrionaceae bacterium | reverse complement strand
GGACGTTCAACTAAAATTTCCGTTCCCGGCGGTAGAAATTCTCGACGAGATTGAAACCCCTGGGCCGTACGGCGCGAAATGGCGACATCATGGTCACCGACATTCACAACGCGAACCTGGTCTTTGTTTTTTTCAACGAAGACATCTGCAGAAGCCGACGTTCCTTCAAGGATGACTTGAATAAGGTCAGTTACAATCGTGCCGCGCGCGCCTGTCTCGGCTTTGAAGCGAAGCATCCCCTCCACAAGACGAAGCTCCGACCAATCTCCCTGACGAATCAACATCGAATTCTGCGAGAAATACCAACGGCCACCAGAAAAAGGAATATCGAGCTTTCGTCCAAGCGAGATCTGAAATGCACATTTTGACGACTGCTCGAAACAGCCCTTGGGCTCCTGCAGAACGCGATTATTGAGGCTTAAAGATGTTATGTTTCGCAGCTGAACAGAACCCTCAGCTTTCACTCGAACTTCGAGCGAGAACCCCAGTATAAACCCAACAAAAAAGATGACCGGCGATCTCATAAGTCGACTGCTTTGAGCGAAAGCTCGGCCTGTTTTTTTAGCTCGGCCTGCGGAAAGTTTTTTGCAACAGATCGGTAAATATCAGCGGCATCTTCAAGCCGATCGCGCATCTCGTAGATACGGGCCAAACGAAGCAGGGCAAAACCCGTCAATTCGCTCTCTGGATACAAACGAATCATCTCTTCGATCACAGCAATACACGCTTCAAAGTCTCGACTCTGAAACTGACCCTCAACCAAAAGAAATCGCGCCTCTGGGCCATGCACAGAGTCAGGATATAGCTTAAGAATTCGCTCCAACCGATTGTTTGACTTATCAAAGTCTCGATTTCGAAACTCTTCCTTGGCTTTCGCAAGCAGGCTCGAAGCTCGCTCGATCTGCAAAGAGTCCTGAGGTTGATTGAGGACGCTGGCAATCGACCGCTCTTCATATGTCGAAGCATCAGGCCTGCGTCCGGGAGCACGGATCTCCTTAGGAAGCAGCATCGCCACTTCAGTCTTTAAATCTTCCGATTCAATCTTGGCCAAACGAGCGCGGAAGCGAGCCTCTGAAACTTCCTTCTGTGCGATTTTCAAACGAGACCGCAACAGCTCCTCTTCATTCGTTCCATTGTTGACCAGCGAACGAAGGCCGAAAACGCCGATACAAAGGAGCAGCGTGACCGATGTAAAAAATGAAATGGACATTCGACGACCCATCAAAGGATCTATCGGATGTTTTGCCCTCTATTTTGAGAAACCAGCCATCGGTCTAGCTCTGAGAGAATGCCTCAAAATGAGACAGCGGCGCACGCCACACTGTCATCTCGTGCTTATTGACCGCAAGATGCTGCACCTGAAGATCAGGCATCTTTTGTAAGTCTCGGAGAATGGCCAACATTCGGGGACCATCTTGACCTTTAAACTTGATGGTAAAACAAAGACCGCTCGAACTGTTTTGATACCAGTCAGCCAAAAGCAGAACAGTTTTTTCAGGCTCGGCGATCACATCGCAAAAAACCCAGTCACAGGCTCCCACTTCTTTCGGCGTGCATCGGAAAATATCAGCTCGCGTAAATGTCAGTCGCTTTGCTCCATCGCGGCCGACGCTTTCTATAAACTCAGCTTCAAACGGCGCGCGATCAAACGCCCGCACTCGAAGACCTGCTTTCAGCAAAACCCAGGTCCAACCGCCCGGATGAGAGGCCAAGTCGAGAACAGTCATTCCCGCCTCCGGCCGAGAGCTGGTCCGCCAGCCCCACTCCCATAGTTTCAGATAAGCTCGCGACGGCGGCTCATCTGATTCGTCAATTTTCCATTCGCCACCCGGAAAAATCTCGCGCGGATGAGCACACCAAATGATCTCTGATTCAGAAAGCAGCATGAATCCGGCGAGCTCACCAATCAACTCCCGCCCATCACCTGAAGCGACCTCAGGCCAACCCGAAATCACAAGCTTGGACGAACGCAAACCCTCAAGGATCAACTCTCCCCTTCGATGATGGCTAAAAGTCACATGAGCCCAGCGCCGCGCGACCTCCCGCAACCTCTTCTGTGCACTACCTATGGAAGAGTACATTTCTCGAACAGCCGCTGGCCACACATCCTTGACCCAGACAAACCGCTCGCCCTCTAGGCCATGATCATCAACAACCAATAAGATCCGCTGTGTCTCGTCAAGCCACTGATGCTGACGCATGAAAACGCCGCGCTCACCAAGCTCAGCCATCCACTCGACTTTAAATTGCGGCTCTAGAAATAAGACGGTCACATGAATTCAGGAGTACGAATCGAGAGGTGTTTAAGCCCCTGATGCAAGATCTCTTTAGTCGCCCGCACGAGCGCCATTCTCGATTCTTCAACTGATGCCTCTTCACCCAGAATCCGGTTGTTGTGATAAAAGCGAGAGAATACAGCACAGACTTCCAGCAAGTACTGGGCAAGCACGTTCGGCTTAAATCCATCAAAGGCCGTTTCCAATATATCATCGTAAGCCATCAGGACCCGAACAAGCTCGCGCTCCTCTGGAGCACTCAATGTTCGATCCGTCGTCATCTTAGGCTCTTTGCCGTATTTCCGAATGAGACTCGCGCAACGAACATACATGTACTGAACATACGGACCGCTATCGCCCTCAAAACTCAAAATCCGATCCCAATCAAACTCGACGTTTTTCACTCGATCAAACAGCAAGTCATTGAAGGCAACAGCCCCAACACCGACATCGCGAGCAATCGACGCCCGCTCCACCGCTGACAGGTTTGGATTCTTCTCGGCAACAACCTCCGCCGTTCGCTCGATGGCTTGATTGAGAACATCCTCAAGGAAGACGACCTGACCCTTTCGAGTCGACATCTTCATGCCCTCTTTAAATCGATACATCCCGAAAGCGATATGATGACAATCCTTCGCCCACTCAAACCCACACTTCTCAAGCACCTTAAAAACCTGTTTGAAATGAAGAGATTGATCAACGCCAACGACGTAAAGATTGAGATCGGCCTTCAAATCTTCTTTTCTGTAAATCGCACTCGCCAAATCACGCGTCGCATAGAGAGACGCGCCATCGCTCTTGCGAATCAAACAGGGCGGCATCTCCTCGCCAAGGTTCACAACTGAAGCCCCCTGACTCTGTTCGAGAAGCCCCTTTTTCTCGAGCATCTCTTCCACTACCTTCAGTCGAGAATTGTAAAACGACTCCCCTCGAACCAAATCGTGCTTCACACCCAAGAGGTCCCAGAGGCGCTGATACTCAACCAGCGAAATATCGACGAACATTTTCCAAATCTCGGCGATAGCGGTATCCCCGTCTTCAAGATTTTTGAAAACCATCGAGCCTTTCGCTTCAAGTTCTGGCGACTTCTCAGCCTCTTCATGAAATCGAACGTAAATTTCAAATAGAGATTGAAACGGTTTATTCTTAAAGTCGTACTGGGAACCCCATTCTTTGTAGGCCCACGCCAATTTTCCAAATTGAACCCCCCAGTCGCCCAAGTGATTAAGTCCAATCACTTCATAGCCCTGAGTCTCAGCGATATTGCGAATCGCCTGACCAATCACCGTGGCCCGCAAGTGTCCCACATGCATCGGTTTGGCGACGTTTGGAGACGAGTAATCGATAACAATTCTTTTCCCCTGTCCCCGCGTCGAGTAGCCAAGACGCTCACCTTCATTCACCAGTGCCCCGAACAGACGCTGCTGTAGAGCTCGATCAGAGAAGGTCAAATTAAGAAATCCGCCTGCAGGCTCCACTCCGATCAAGCCCAATTTTTCCGCTTGCGCCTCCTGCAGTTTCGCCTTCAGAAGTCCCGCGGCAAGCGCAGCCAGTTGCGGTGGCCCCATTCGCAACACCTTTGCAAATGGAAAAAGGGGAAGAGCCAAATGACCATGTTCAAGCTTCTTGGGCTTCTCGAGAACCCGATCCAAAGCGTCGGCGCTTGAGGCGACTAAAAACTGCTCAGCCAAAGACGCTTGTTTTTCAGGCGATTCCATTGTCCAGCTTTTTCGCAACTCGTTAAGAACGGAATGGGACATAAAATCAGAAAGATAGAGAGACGTCTCTTGGCGGAGCTGTTTAAACATAGCCCACAACTCTAGCAGAAAATGTGGAGAACAGGAACAAGAGAGCGTTCATCTTGACCGACAATACGGCTCTCGATAAAGAAATACCCCGATCTGGTCGACAGGAGTCCGAAGTGAATAAAGCCGAGCTGATTGAAAAAGTAGCGACCCGAACAAAACTCAGCAAAGTGCAGTCAGAAGACGTCATCGACGCCGCACTTGAGATCATCTCCAAAGCTGTCTCGAAGGGTGACGAGGTGAAACTCGTTGGCTTTGGCACATTCTCGATCTCAGCGCGACGCTCGCGCACAGGCCGCAATCCAAAAACCGGAACCAAACTCGTGATCCCGGCAGCCAAGGTTCCTAAGTTTAAACCCGGCAAAGACTTTCGCGATCTCGTAAAATAAACTATTGCAACTGGGCTACTCGTTGACAGTGCCCTCGCTGCGCCCATCACCAGGACGAGCAGAAACTTCGCCAAATGCGAGTCGCGTTCGCTCGAGTTCGGCAATGATATCGGTCAGCGTGTCGCTTGCAACATCTCGGCTTTGCCGAATCCCGCCGTCATACTGACGCCCCGCCTCGAGCACACTGGTATAGAGCGCACCAAGTTCAGCGGTTTCTTCGGGATAAGCCAGCATTTCCGGTTTATTGGCTCTAAGGCCGGCCAGCGTTCGCTCAATCCGCGCCACGTCTTGCGTCCACTTTCGATAGAATCGATCCCAAAGCGCCGGCTTCGAACGAAGCTGTCCATAACTTGCACCAAGATTTCGGGCCAAGACATCCAGCTCCTTAACAGAATAAAAGAGTTCCCGCTTCTGCGTCTGTGTCTGAAGCGATATCTCTTTCAGATAGTACTCAAGGCGACTGAGAAAACGTCCATCTCGAACGCCGATAAAAAACTCACCCGACGTTCGCGAGTCGCCAACCGCCGCTTCGACCGTATAGGCCCCCTCAGGCAACCTCAACGCTGCCAGCGGCAATGTCGGCACTTCTCCTTCTCGACGAACAAGCGTTCGCGATTCGCGAACGTTCATGACGCCAAAAACCTGCCCCAATCGACCACGAATCGAAACCTCGATTTTTGCTCCAACAGGAATTCCGCCCTCAAAGACAAATGCGGACTGTGGAGCCTGAGGCGACTCCAGTTTAACTCCTAAAATCGACAGATTCGTAACAAGCGGTGCCGCCACTGCCGGCGCCGCCAGGACAGCAGGTTTTGCTTCGGGAAGTGCTGCCTCTGGACCTGCGACCGGCGCACTCGAACTCACATCTCGCTCTGGGCGCACGGAGCTCTCATCAGTCGAAAAGAAAATATGTGACAGAAACAACATCGCCAAAACGGCAAAACCACCGGCCGCAACTTTTCTCCCCCATCGCTCCCAGCCGTCCCGCAAATGAGGAGAAAGTACGATCGGTCGCGCTGGAGGCACGATGCTCGGTGAGACCGAGCCGGAGCCGACGCTCACAACAGTTGACGGCGCCAGAGGTTCAACCGCGGCCGACGTCACCGCACGAGCCGCGTTCATCGGCACGCCCTCTGCCGCTGGCCGCGCTACAGACGGCGTAGGGAGCGGAGTCAGCTCCTCCTCAACAACCAGTGCGATCGGCATATCGGACTCCCACGGCGGTGCCGCAAGATCCCGACCCTCTGCACGTGGTGAATTCAGCTCTGGGCTTTCTGCCGCTGCACCACCTATCGCAACAACGGGAGTCAACTCCGAACGAGTCGATTCGGCAACCTCTGGCGTTGGCGTGCGATCAGCTGAAGACATTAAAACTTGAAACTCTTCGACATCGTCGTCGTCTGAATCATCCTCTAAAAGAATCGCTTCGATTGGGTCCGGCAACGGCGGCGGCACAACGCCGCTGCCTCCGCGTACCGTATCGCGGCGATCAAACTCTGCCAAATCACCAATCCGACGCCAGCGATCGAGGCCCGCTCGCCACGCATACTGTGCATAGAGAAAGCGCCCCGTTTTTAAACCCTCAGCCACTGCCGCTGTTGAGAAAGGCCCCTCTTGCAAATAAGTTCCGCTGTGAGGACGCAAAACAATCCACGTCACCAGAGGCGATACACTCGGCGTAAAATCGTCCTGCAAGTCCGTGCTGCGATTCCAAGTCTTTTTTGATTCAGAAAGTTCGGCATGAGAGGCAACCGGCAACCACTCGACATCACCTTCGCGAAAAATCAAATCCAACGCTTGAATTTGACCTCCACGAATCATGGACTTCACCATTTCAGTTGAAACAGGTCCGGTGGCTTTTCCATCCACGCTGACGTACCACGCCGTGACTCGAGACATCCGTGTCTCCTCCCTCATACAACCTCATGTTGGGCATAGCCCTGCGCCATGCCTTTACAGTCGTTCGCGTCGCCTCTTCACCGAAAGACTCCCGCTCGGGGCGATCTCTGTTCCAACAGCTCGCGCGACTTTTGCTGTTAGACTATCGTACTCACGACCAAAATCACGTCCTAAGACGTCGGTCTTGAACATCGCAACAATCTCCCTCTTACTCAGCTTACGAGCTTGATACGCGCCATACAACCGTTCGCC
>JAEUWE010000022.1 GCA_016791465.1 Pseudobdellovibrionaceae bacterium | reverse complement strand
CGCCTGCGGCAGCTTGATTGTTTCTGAAGGATCGAATGGGCTTTGCGATGCCGTCACTTGCACGAGAAGAAAAATCACCAGGATCGAGAACGCATCCACGAGTGCTGTCAAAAGCAGCGGCGTGTTCATATCGCGCTTCTTTCGTCCCGCACCGCGGTGACCAGACATCGTCTGACCGATCGGCGATGGACGACCAAGAGCCGGGCCAAGAGCCGGCATAAAGCTCGCCGGTCTTTGGATTTCATTTTTCAATTCACCTGAACGTCCCATAAAACACCTCTAAAAGAGAATCGTCGTCGAAAATCCGCCAAACGGGCCGGCTTACGACTCTGGAGCGATCCCGACGTCTTTCACTTTTTCAGCTTTTAAACTATCGATCACCGCAATGACTTGGCCGTAAGGCGCTTTCACCTGCGGACGAACAATCACCGTCTCAAGCGTCGGTGTCGCTGTTCGAAGACTGCGCAGAGCCTGACGAAGCTTCTCGCGATCCACTTTACCTGCTTGCGAAGTGAGAACAGCGCGCTCCACACCACGCGCTCCGCTTGGGAGGTCGCGTGTTGAAAGAACGAGGTCACCTGTTCTCTGCACTTCAATCCATAGCGAGGCTGAGTTCTTACCGCCCTGAGCATTGGTCTCACCGACACCCTGCTCGATTTTGAGCGAACCGAGATTCACCCAAACCGCCGTCAGCAGCAAAAAGCAGATACAAACGGAGAGCAGATCGATTGCTGGGATGAGATTCACTTCGAAATCCATCCCCTTCTTTTTCCCGCGGCCCGAAGCCGAATTATCAGCGGCGATCATACAAAAGCTCCTTTAACGTCCAACAACTCTCAGTAAAGAACGATCAGCTTACGACTGCTTCTTCTTGCTCTGACCCATCGACTCAAAGTTATATGTGAGCCAGATAAAGAGCTTGAGCGAGGCTTTGTTCAAGTCATCAGCCAATTGGTTCGTGCGGTTCTGAAGAATCGCATACATCACAAGGGCTGGTACGGCGACCACAAGGCCGTAGGCCGTTGCGTTCATCGCTTCCGAAATACCAGTTGCGAGAAGCGCCGCTTTCTCTGTCGGACTTGCCGTACCAACAGCCGCGAACGACTTGATCATACCGGTGATCGTTCCAAGAAGACCGAGGAGTGTCGCAACGTTACCGAGCATCGCGAGGAAACCCGTGCGCTTCTCTAGGCGCGTTTGCTCCTCAAGAACTACCTCGTCCATACGAAGCTGAACTTCATCTTTACCAGCAAGATCCTGAGCGGCCTGGCCACCCGCCATTGCCACCATCGCAATCGGCTCTGATTCGATACGGCGCGCTTTTGCGAGCATCTTATCGATCTGACCTTTGCGGATATCATCCTCAAACGCCTTTACCATTTGCTTTTGGTTCAGCTCGCGGCGCACATAAAGAGCCATTACGCGCTCAATAATAATGACGAGTGATGCGATATGGACCGGAACGATCAACCACATCAAAAGTCCACCATGAGCAAATGCATTCGAAATCGTCTGAATCAATGACATCATATAATTAACCTCCGGTTCTTGACCTAAAGAACCGAAGTCGTTGTTAGGCATAGCGCGTGCCGCCCCTCCTTTTGCGTGGGGAACTGTTTAAACTTAGGACAGGCCTTTTCCGCTATTTTCATGGGCCCTAAATTGTCACCGGGCTGCCGCTCATGGGTTCTCATTGCCCTCAGAATCTGATACGACTGAGCACGAGGTCACAATGAGCAACGGCAACGGCAACGGCAACGGCAATTCAAAACTCGTCTGGTCCGACGATCCAAAAGATAAATCTCGGATAGAAGCTGAAGCCGGTAAGGCCAAAACTCTGGAGGCCTCCGATGCCTTTGTGAAAAGCACGAATTGGGTTGCGGTCTTTCGTCTCGAAAAAAGCGGCCGCGGCGGCAAAACCGTCACGGTTATCGATCAGCTCCCAAAGCAGGAGATCTTTCTCCGCGATCTCTGCAAAGAGCTAAAGAACAAATGCGGCAGCGGCGGCACTTACTCGTTGGCCGGCAAAGAGGGCCTTATCGAAATCCAAGGCGATAAGCGCGACGCCATCAAGGCGATCTTCACCAAGAAGGGTTATCGTTTTAAGGGGATGTGACCGGTACGGGCACAGCCAAAGTAAAAACGATACGACTTCATCGGCAAATGATTCTTCATTTCAAACTGAGTCGCGATCACGCCCGGCACGAGTACTGCCTCCCTGTTTCCGATCTCAATTTGGAGGACTGATGAAAATATCTGTCTATTTGCTTGCACCAGCTTTACTCACGGGGCTCATTGCTTGTTCAAAGAGCGACTCCTCGCCAGGTCCGGGTACCGTTCAAGCCGGCAATCCCTCAAGCCACAAAGTGGAACAGTGCCCACAGCTGAACGGCACTTTCCGCGATAGCTCCAACAGCACAAAGGTGATCAAGACCGAGCAGCAAAATGATGGCGTCACAATTAACGATACGAGTGTGCAATGGGTGATCAATGGCAAAAGACAGGAGATCCCCACCAAAGCTGGTGCTTGGTACATCGGAATGTGCTTCGAGAAAAAAATCGTGATCGATCTATTCTTAGACAACCAACTTTTGGGCATCATGAATTACGCCTTCTCAAACGGAAGTGACCTCACAATCGAAATGCAGGCAATCAATCGAAAGTTTTTAGAGAAAGATAAAAAAGAAACATGGACTATCGACAAACAAAGCATCAGTCCTGATGTCAGTCCTGCCACACCACGGCGACTCTACTTTGAAGACTCAAATGCCAAGACATTCCTGACTGAAATCACATCCAGCGGCGCCGAAACCCAGGAATCAAATGGCGAGATGCTGTGGACGGCCAGAGAGATCATCTGCCATTTTAACACAAGAACTCAATTGGGACGCTGCTCGATGGAAGTCCAAAGAAGCGCTCAAACGCCACTCAAGGTTGAAAATGACCTCGATGCGACATCGATGGCATCTGCTCTTATGGACCTTAACTTAATGAAGTGCCAAGGAGACGATTGCACGGGAGCGATCGCGAAAGCCGAGTGCGGCTACAAAATCGACTCCGAAAAACTCCCGACTGGATCCACATTCTGCTACCTGACTCGGTAGTGTATGCGATGCGCACCGCCACTGTGGCGGTGCCATGCTAGCCGCATCGAGTCGCCAAAAGGTACAATGTACCTTTTGGTACCTTCAGGTTTGAGTCGAGAGCGTTTCACCGTGCTGAGAGAGATCAAGGCCCATCTCTTCCGCCGACTCATCGACGCGAATCGGACCAAGCTTACGCACGATCACGACGATCACCGCCGTCATCGCCATGCTATAGAGCGCGACCACTCCGCACGAGAGTAAGTTCGCATCAAGAAGCTTCGTCTCGCCGAGAAGCAAACCTTTTGCACCAGCAGGATTCACCGCAGGATCGGCAAACACCGCGGTGAGAATCGCGCCGATTGTGCCGCCAACGCCGTGGCAGCCAAAGACATCAAGCGAGTCGTCGAGGGAGAACTTTGCTTTAATAAAGCTCACGGCCAGAAAGCAGCTCACGCCGGTGATGAGACCTATGATCAACGCCGAGCTCACCGTGACAAAACCCGCAGCCGGAGTAATCGCCACAAGCCCCGCAACGGCACCAACACACGCTCCCAATGCCGATGGCTTTCCCTTCAGCATCCACTCGGCCAAAATCCACGAGACCATCGCTCCTGCTCCCGCAAAGAACGTCGTCGCAAAAGCTTGCGCTGCCACACCGTTTGCGGCAAGAGCCGATCCGGCATTGAAACCAAACCAACCAAAGAAGAGAAGTGCTGTCCCGAGAATCACCATGCCGATATCGTGCGGCGCGTGTGCCTCGATATCTGTTCGTCGCCCAAGTAACCGTGCAATCACCAAAGCCGAGTAGCCGGCCGTCATATGCACAACAAGGCCTCCGGCAAAGTCGAGAGCGCCAAGCTCACGAATCCAACCGCCAACGCCCCAGACCCAGTGCGCGACTGGCACATAGACAAGGAGCGCCCAGAGCACCATGATCGTGAGCCACGCCTTAAATCGAATGCGCTCAACGATCGCACCTGTGATCAAGGCCGGAGTGATGATCGCAAACATACATTGAAACAGCACAAAGGCAATGTGCGGAATGGTCGCCGCATAGTCAGCGTTGGGAGTTTGACCGACTCCATTGAGAAGCACGTACTCAAGGCCACCGATCAGGCCGTCGTGAGTTTTTCCAAAAACGAGCGAGTAGCCGACAACGGCCCAGAGAACTCCCACAGCTCCAACCGCCGCAAAGTTCTTAAACAGCGTCGAGATCACATTCTTACTTCGAACCATTCCCGCATAGAAAAGTGCGAGTCCCGGAGTCATCAGCAGCACAAGTGCCGTTGAGATCAGAATCCACGCGGTATCGCCCGCTGACACGACAGCCGTTACTTCTGGTGGCACTCGAACCTCCATTTGAATGGTTGGTTCTGGTTTAATCAGACGAGCAAGTGAAATAGCAAAGTTCCAGGCCGTTTCGCTCTCTAAAAGAGCCGCGGCTCTAGCCTAAGGTGCTCTGGATTGGGAGAAGACCCGTCCATCCAGTTGAAGAGGCCGCCTACCGGGCAGAATAGATCGCCCATCAGCGCTCGCAAGCCCGTCTCGATACAAATGACATCAGGTCACAAGTCGCTGACTCAGCATTTTATCCATACCACTTGATCTTTTTGGCTATTTTCATTAGACCGTCGGTCACCACAGAAAGGAAGCCGAATTCAACCGGCCAGCGCGACAAGTTTAGCTATGAAAATCGCCAAGTCTTAATCTCTTCTTCGTTCAAATAATATTTCTCGTAATACTCAGGTTTCGGATTTTCAATACGTTTTTGCGTAATGAGTTTTCGACGCTT
>JAEUWE010000021.1 GCA_016791465.1 Pseudobdellovibrionaceae bacterium | reverse complement strand
TCAGCTTAAGAGGGGGACATTCAATGGGAGCAGTTGAGGCGAATTTGGTAAAGGAATGCAAAGCGCTTCTGATTGATGCGAAGACCGAGGTTTTAAACCGCGTTCGCAGCACTCGGGCCGATCTGCATTTTGAAGACAAAGGTGGCGACGAAGCCGATCAGACGGCACGTGTCCTTGCCGAAGCTGAGACCCTGAGCCTTCATGAGCGCCTTCGCACTCAGTTGGTTGAAATCGAAATGGCATTGGCGAGAATCGAGAACGGCAGCTACGGTATCTGCGAAGAGACCGAAGAGCTGATCGAGCCCGAGCGCCTTCGCGCGATCCCCTGGACACGCCTCTCAATTGAAGGTGCTGAAATCCGCGAATCAGTTCAAAAGCGCTACGCTCGCTAAGAGCACGGCCCTGTAAAATCGATTCTGTGATACGCGTCAGTCCGCATGGATTGGCGCGTTTTCGTTTTTTAGGGCATAATGCCATCCATGATCGCTCAAACTAAACCCGAATTTATTCGTCAGCCCGGAGTCATTGCAGGCGTTGCCGCCGGAATGGCTCGAGACTTCCAACTCGATGTCGTTTTGGTTCGCATTGTGTGGATTGCGGCCTTCTGTCTTGGCGTCGGTATTTTGGCCTATGCACTTTGTTGGATCGCGTTTCCAAAAGCGTCCGACTCGGATGCTGGTCAGCACAAACGGATTTCAGGAGTTTGCCTTGAAGTCGCCAAGCGCTCGGGACAACCGGTCGGAGTGATCCGACTCGCAGCACTCTGTCTTTTGCTCGCCAGTGGTGGCAGTGCGATCATCGGCTACGTCTTGGCAATGTTGATCCTGCCGAGCCCAGCCGTAAAATAACGCACCGCTTTCTGGACGTCCAAGGTGCTGCTACTTGCCGTGCGTGAGATCGTGCTCCCACTTGCGGTGTTCTTCCACGTTGGCATCGATTTCGGCCTGCGGCCAAATCCGACCTTTGCCAACACCAGGGCAAAACGCGGCGACATCGCGAGCCCACGCTTTCGGCGTCATGGTTTCTGGCCAAAACGGCCACGTTTTGCACTGTGCGGGACGGGCGGAGTAGACCGTGCAGCGTTTGTTTTTTAAGAACACGCAGGCATTGTCGGCACCGTCGATCAGCCGGAACACGCCCTCTTCCTTAACGCAGAACTGCTTGGTGAACTCCCGCGTGGGGAGTCCGCGAAGTTTGGCCATCGCGCGACGGTCTTTTTGCGTGACGTACACAAAACCGTACTCGCCGTGCGAAACGCAGCACTGGCCCGAGCCCTGACATTCGAATTGAATTCCGTCTGAGTACCATTTCTTTTTCACGAGCGTCGCTCCGCAAGGCCATTGGTGACTGCAGCCCAACCACACATTTTAAAGAGCATGCGCGCACCGACATTGGCGTCCCACTCCGCTGCGCCCGGTGTCGGCTCAGCGACTTCGTTTAGGTCAAAACCGATAATCTGTTTTCCGGCGTCGGCAATGGCCGCAAGCAACGATACGGCTTGATCGAACGAGAGTCCGCCGGGTACTGGAGTTCCAGTGTTCGGGCAGAGTGCGGGATCAAGTCCGTCGATATCAAATGAAACATAAATCTTCTTCGGCAGTTCAGCGATCAAGCCGCGCGCAACAGCGGCCCATGTTTCGCCGTTTTCAAGTCGCTTCTTTAGCTGTCGATCATAGTGAGTTTGGATCTGCGGTTTCTTCGACTCGCTGTAGTTGAATTCGCCAATTGAGAAGTCGCGAATGCCGACCTGCACGAGTTTCGCTGGCCCTATGCGCTCCATCACGTTGTGCATGATCGAAGCGTGACTAAAGTCATAGCCCTGATAGGCATCGCGAAGATCCGCATGCGCGTCGATATGGAGAACACCAAAATCGGCGCCGTGCACTTGTTTTAGAGCGCTGATTAATCCGAACGGCGTTGAATGATCGCCACCAACAAGACCAACGATTTTCCCAGCGCGCAGTTTTTTTAGGGCTTCGCGTTCGACCCACTGATTGAGTTCAGCCGACGCCTCGTTGATTTCATTGCGTAAGCGTTCGGCCGACTCGCTGTCCTCTTCGCCGGCTTCGATGAGTTCAAGGCGCTCGAGCGCCATTTCTTTTAATCGAAGGTTGCGTTCGAACCACTCGCGATCAATTTCGTCCATCATGTAGCCGATTTTCCAAGCGTCGCCAGTCTCGAGATCAAAAAGATCAACTTGGCGGCTGGCTCGTAAAACAGCATCGGGTCCAAGGCTTGCGCCGCGCCCGTAGGATGTCGTCACTTCCCATGGAACGGGGATCAGGTGCAGTTTGGCCTCGTCGGCAGTAAACGGAAGTCCAAAAACGCCGCTTTCGGCAAGGGCGGTGGAGTTTGGGTCAAACTCGGTATGATCTGAAGTGCTCATCATGGCTCCTGAGGTGTTCTGGGGATCCAAAAAAGGTCAATCCGGCACCGAGTCCTATCATGCGCTCTGTGTTATCTCCAAGCGTTCAAGATGCAAACGGTGACCTTTCGGCCCCTAAAACGTCCTTGCGAAATCGCAGTGATTTGAGGACATTACGTACGTTCTTATTTGAGGGGGAAATCGCAAATGACAAATCGAAAGTGGATCGCTCTCAGCGCGATGATCATGCTCACAGCGGGCATCATGACTATCAGCACGGGCTGCACAAAGGGCGGAAACAAAGCGGCAAGCAAAGCGGACTCAACGACCTTTCTTTACAACATCGGCAGCGAGCCAACGACTCTCAATCCGATCACAGGAACAGATCTTTACAATCAAGCTGTGCAGAACTTTGTTCTCGATAGCTTGATGACTCGCAATCTCGACACCTATGAGTGGGAACCCGCTCTGGCGGAGAAGTCCGAGATTTCAAAAGACGGCAAAGAGTTCACTTTTACACTTCGTGAAGGTGCGAAGTGGAGCGACGGTCAGCCGCTCACAATCGAAGATGTGAAGTTCAGCTTCGATGTTATTTTTGATCCGATCTACAATGCGGCCCACCTGCGCCCCTACTACGAGAATATTGAGAAGGCCGAAGTCACAGGTCCGCGCACGATCAAGTTCAAAACCAAGTCGAAGTACTTCGGTAACTTCGCGGTTGTCGCGGGTCTGGCGGTTTTGCCTAAGCACGTCTACGGCGACGCTAAAAAAGGCAAAGAGGAGAACAAGACGATTCTCGGTTCTGGCCCTTACATGATCGACACCTACGACAAAGGCGTTTCGCTCATTCTCAAGAAGAATCCAAACTGGTGGGGATTCACAGCGCCAGAGTACAAAGGCCGTTATAACTTCGAAAAAATCCGTCTGCGTTTTGACAAAGAAGAGAACCTTGCGCTCGAGCGTCTGAAGAAAGGCGAACTCGACTACGATTCGCTGACCCCCGAAGCATTCACGAAAAAAGCCGTCGGCGAACCGTGGGGCACGGAGGTTCTTAAAAAGCAGGTCGAGAACTCTGCTCCTAAATCTTACGGTTACATCGGCTGGAACTTGCGCAAAGACATGTTCAAGGACAAGCGTGTTCGTCGGGCGCTCGCGCAGCTCATGAATCGCGAAGAAATGAATCAGAAGTTCCGCTTCGGAATGTCGCTTCCGGCGACGGGCCCTTGGTATCAGCAGTCGGACTATGCTGACCACTCAGTGAAAGCAATCGCGTTTGATCCCAAGGCGGCAGGCGATCTTTTGAAAGAGGCTGGCTGGACAGACTCGAACAAAGATGGCGCACTCGACAAAGGTGGCAAGCCGTTTGAATTCACGTTGTTTTACTCGAACAAAGACACTGAAAAGTATTGGGTTCTCTACCAAGAGGATCTCAAAAAAGCGGGTATCAAGCTGAGCCTTCAGCTGCTCGATTGGAACGCGCTCTTGAAGAACATGGACGAAGCCAAGTTTGATGCTGTGGCGCTCGGTTGGGGCGGCGGATCGGTTGATATCGATCCAAAGCAAATCTGGCACTCGGCTTCAATCGGCAAGGGCGGATCGAACTTCATTGGTTATTCGAATAAAGAAGTCGACAAGCTCATCGACAAGGCTCGCGAAGAGCTCGATAAACAAAAGCGGATCCCGCTTTATCAAGAGATCTATCGCAAGATTGCAGAGGACTCGCCTTATGCATTCATGTTCAACGACAAGTTCGTGTTGTATGCGATCAACAACCGCATTCAGCAGCCCAAGGACACGTTTAAGTTTGCGGTCGGCACCGAGTATTTCGCGGTGAAGGCAACGAACCAATAATCGCGACGGACAGGGCAAACGAAAGCAACGAACGGGTGACTTCGGTCACCCGTTTTGTTATTCGAAGGATCTCATGGGAACATATATACTGCGTCGTATTTTGCTGATGATCCCAACGCTGTTTGGCATCACTTTGCTATGCTTTGTGATCATCAATTTGGCGCCGGGCTCGCCGATCGATCAGAAGCTGCAACAGCTTCGCATGGGCGGCGCAATGGCCGGAGGCGGTCCTGGTGGTGCGGCGGGCGGCGGCATGAACGCGCGTACCGAATCTGGCGTTTCCGAAGAAGTGATGGAGGCTCTCAAAAAGCAGTACGGTTTTGATAAGCCGATGCATGAGCGCTACATCATCTGGATTAAGAACGTCGTTCAGCTCGATTTCGGTCGCAGTTTCAAATATGAGGAGCCGGTGACCGACGTGATCTTCTCGAAGATGCCGGTATCGCTGACCTTCGGTATCACGTCACTGATTCTTTCTTATCTGGTCTGTATCCCACTCGGTGTCATCAAGGCGCTTAAACAAGGCAGCAAGTTCGACGCAGTTTCGAGCTTTGTGCTCTTTATCATGTATTCAATTCCCGCATTGATTCTCGGCATTCTGCTGCGAACCTTCCTCTCGTCCGGCAACTATCTCGATTGGTTCCCTCTTGCGAATGTGTATTCCGACAATTATGCGGAACTCGATACGACGGGGCAGATCTGGGATCGCATCCATCACGCGATTCTACCCATGGCTTGCTACATGGTCGGAAGTTTCACGTTTCTCACAATCATGATGCAGAACTCGATGCTCGATGTCGTGAAGCTCGACTATGTGCGGACAGCTCGCGCGAAGGGCTTGGCTGAAAAGACTGTTTACCTCAAGCACGCTCTCCGCAATGCGCTGATCCCGATCGTCACCGGCATGAGCGGAATTCTTTCGATCATGTTCTCGGGATCAATCATCATCGAGTCGATTTTCTCACTCGATGGTATGGGTCTACTTGCCCTGACCTCAAGCAATGCTCGCGACTACAACGTGCTCATGGGACTGATTTTCTTCCAGAGTATTCTGTTCTTGTTTGGGCGCTTGTTGACGGACCTTCTCTACGTGGTCGTTGACCCGAGGATTGATTTCACATGATCGAAAGATTCCTGGCGAACGAACTCTCTGTGAAGCGCTGGCGCCGATTCAAGGCGCATCGGTCGGCGATCGTCTCGATTGTCGTGCTCCTCATTTTTGGCCTGCTCAGTTTAACCGCTGAAATTTGGGCGAATAACAAACCGATCTACCTCAGCTACCAAGGCAAATCGTACTTCCCGGTTTTTCAAACGATTCATCCGTCTGATCTCGGGCGCAGTGATATCATGGTGATGGATTTCCGTACGCTCGAGCTCGGCCCCGAGGACAGCGCGATTTGGCCGCCGGTTCGCTGGGACCCCTTTGAGCGGAATGCCACACTCGACACGCTTCCCGGTGCGCCATCGTCAGACAATATTTTTGGTACCGATGAGGGTGGCCGCGACGTGGCCTCGCGCCTGCTCTATGGGTTCCGTTACTCGATGGCCTACGCTATCGCGGTTTGGTTTTTCTGTTCATTGATCGGCGTTTTCTTGGGTGCACTGATGGGTTACTTCGCCGGTTGGGTCGACATCGTCGGCCAACGGGTGATTGAGGTATGGGAATCCGTTCCGGCTCTTATGCTACTGATCATTCTTGCCTCAATGATTTCTCCAAACATCTGGATCCTCACGGCCTTCACGGTGTTCTTTGGCTGGGTTGGTATTTCGATGTACATGCGAGCAGAGTTCTTGCGCCTCAGAAAGCGTGAATTTGTCGAAGCGGCGCGTGCGCTTGGTGCAACACAGGCTCGAATTATTTTCCGCCACATTCTGCCGAACTCACTCACACCGTGGATCACGATGACGCCGTTTATGGTCGCCGGTGCAGTGACGGGCCTTTCATCGCTCGATTATCTTGGCTTTGGTCTTCCGGCTCCGACCCCTTCGTGGGGCGAGCTTCTCGGCCAGGCCCAGAAGCATTTTCAGGTGGCGTGGTGGCTTGCAGTTTTCCCAAGCTTGGCACTCTTCACCACGCTGACATCGCTGAACCTCATCGGCTCGGCCGTTCGCGACGCCTACGATCCTCGAAAATAGCGAAAGGTACATTGTACCTTTTGGCGACTCGCTGAGTTATTCCGCCGGAATCGTCGGTATGGCTGGGCTGGCCGGAGTTGGTAGTGGTGTCTCGTTGCAGAATGATTGCGTGAAGGGTCCGCTCGGCACGCCATCGTGGCAAACGATAGCGCCACCGATGCAGGGGATTCCTGGCGCCGGATTGGATTCCATGTACCCGAACGTGGCGGCTCCATTTGCGATATAGCCAAGAGCAGTGTGGCACCCTTGATCATCAGTTTTCGATCGGCTGCTTGAGCGGCCGGAGTCCTTTACGGATGAAGCGCAAGCGGCAAGGGTCAAGCAGAGTACGGCGAGTATCGCTCTATTCATGTCGACTCCTATTTAATATCGGGTATCGCCTGAAGCGCTGATCCAACAACGGGCCAAACTTTTTTAAGCAGGTTTTTGCGCCCCTCAAATACAAGAGCGCTGAATTTACCGTAGTGAGTGAGTCGCGAGGCAAGCTCGCTGATCACTTGCGCATCGGCCATCGGGCCCGCGACCCACAAGACGCTCTGTCCGTTCGCCGTGGCCATCGCTAGCGCCACAAACTGCCGAGTGAGATCATAGTCCACGCCATCGATCGAGACATGACCGACATTCAATGTGACGCCGTAGGCGCCAAGCAACGGCTCGATAAATTGTCGATGCGAAGCCGAGTCCCCTAGCAGAACGAGAGTCCCGGTTGAACCCGTCGTCACAGCGCTGCCACCGCGATCGAGCACACTCACGCGGCCTTCGACGGCGCCACTCCAGGCGTCGGCAAATCCCTGTGCGACGTCGTTGCCCACTTCGGTTGAATTGTATTGCACGGCGATGGGGTCGCCTGCGAGAACGCCGCTCAAAGCGGGTGGACGCTCCTCACGAGTGAGTTCTCGAAAGACTTCAAAGCGAGGGTCAACAGCGACCAGTCGGACGACCTGTGAAGTCTCCAAACAGGAGGTTGTTTCGGCCGTCGTCAATGACGCCACTGAGCGAGAGATCGAACCATCGGCGAGCGTGAACTCAACCGGAATATCTAAATTATAGAGCGCGCTCGGATCCTGTTGGATCTTTGCACAAGTGCGATAGCCTGGATGCCCATTCGAAAGCACGATCTTACTCTGCTGAGCCTCTGTCAAAGTGAGACGGGCCATACCTTTGCGATCGAGCCATTGCGCAAAAAAACCGTCGAGCGCAGTACCAGTGACCGCTTCGAACGCGACCTCAAGATCGGACCATGTGGCCTGCTGGTAAAGGTTGTCGCGATAGAACGTTTGTAGCGCTTGCTTAAATGCGACATCGCCAACGCGAGTCTTCAACATGTGAAACAGCATCATGCTTTTATCATAGCCGACGGCTTGCGTGCTTGCGCTGTGGCGTCCGCGAAAGTCGCGAAGCGGGAAGTCTCGTCCGCCAACCGCGTAGTCCGAGAAGCGTGCGAGCGAATTGCGGCGGTATTCGGCATCCTGGCCTATCAAAGACTGCTGCCAGTGATCCGCCATGTAAGTTGTCAGTCCTTCGCACCAGTTGCCGCTTGCATAGTCGACATAGACAGAGTTGCCCCACCAGTTGTGCAGCACCTCGTGCGGCAGTGAGCTTGTGAAAATAAATGGCAAGCGAATCACCGATGGGCCAAGCAAAGTGAATCCACCCATGCCAAATCCAGTTTCCCAGAGGTTCTCAACGACGGCGAACCCAGTGTATGGGTAAGGAGCGATCTCTGATTCATAGTGATCGATAAAACCAGGGATCACACTGAGGTAAGACTGAGCGAGTGTCGCATCCGCTGTATGAAAGTGCGTGGAGATCTCAATTCCCCGATGCTGTATCTTCTCAATGCTGTAGGGGCCTGAAACCCAGTCCAATCCTTCTTGTGGTTTTGCAATGGTCCAAGTCTCGCGAACAAAACTGCCCACGACCATCGAACTCACCAATGCACCAGAGGTCACCGAACTCCATCCCGATGGAAGATCGGCCACGACTTGAAATGTGTGAACGCCAAGCGGGCGGGGATACCAACTGAGCCCGCCAAACAGCACCAAGCCGTCAGCGGTTAAAACACTGCCGGTCTCTTCTGATGAGCGTGAGAGGTCGGCGATAAATTCGACATCAAATCCGTTCACTGGCATGAGCGCCGTTACGCGCAATTCGCGTGTGCCGCTGGACGTCTGTACTTCCGTTCCGCTGACCATGGTCGATGCAAGCTTCACCGAGAGCTCGGGCCCGAGTTCAAGTGAAAGCACCTGGCCGGCGAGAAGATCAACTTTATAGTGCGCCTTGCCCGATAGAGTTTTCGCAATAGGATCAACCCGAAAAGAAAGTTCGACCGGAGTCGAAAGCGGAGCGATCCGCGCGGATGCAACGTCGCTGACGGCAGCCATTGAAATCAAAAAACACAAAAGAAAAAGGGCATAGCGTTTGGCCATGCCCTGAACTTCTAATCGAAAGTGCCGCTTTTAGCGAGATCTTAGGTGCTCTAGAAAACAATGCCTATCATGAAATCGAGCGCAAGGCCGACGCTGCGGGAGATGTCAGACTCTACCGTGGTCGTCCCGTCCGTCGCCTTTACTTTTGAAGAGCCGAGTCCAAATCCAAGCCCTGCACCGAGGCTCATATTGAGCGTCTGGCCGAACCAATGATAGCCGACGAGCGCGCTCATGACGGGAACGCTTGCGGATGCCGATACGGTGCTGCCTGAACTTCTGCTGGTTCCTGTCGCCGAAGCAGAAACATACTGAAAAATTGGGCTAAAAAACAGACTGTCTTTAAAAACACCGTTTTTGTACCAGTTTGCACGTGCTCCGATAGACTTGCTTTCAACGCGCATACTGTCACCTGTAAAGCCCGAACTGGATACGTCAAAGCCCCAGTATGAAAACGTCGGGCCGAGTGTCCACTGGTCTCCGAGTTTGAAATCGATATCGGCATTGAAGTAACCAATCAGCAGTCCCAAGGGAGAGATCCGCGCATTGATCGAGCCCTCTTTTGAGGAGGAACTCGTGCTGCTTGGGGAATCAACTTGCGCAAGAGCCGAAGCGCCGATCGTCGAAACGAATAAGAATGAAATCAGGAAGAGTTTAATCATGCTCTTCATTGAAAAGAAAGACCGGCTAAGGGTCACGCCGTTCGTGAGAATCTCGACTTATGTCGACGAGGGTTCTGTTAATTTTTTGAAACGCGGCTTAGCGACCCCTTCGATCGTCACCATCTCTTTGAACATGGCCGCTGGTCGCACCCAAAGTCGACCGAGCGGATTTTCGTAGAGAGTTTCATAAACAACCAACGGCTCAAGCGTTTCGCTGTGACGAGAGACTCCGTGAACACGGTAGCGCATGCCCTTGTAGTGCTCGTACAGCCCGGTCTCGACTTCGATCATTTCAGGTGTCGTTGTCACTTTAGTTCCGATGCATCGCCGGGCCGACGGCCGCGTTTTTAAAGAAGTTCTTTGAGCAGCGATCCATTGACAGAGTCAGGCGGAGATCATTCGGTCCGTCGGCGTAAACATAAGAAACCTCAAAGAAGCCTTTGTAGTGTGCGCCCTCGAGCCATTCTTCATCCCAATTGAAATTGCTAGTATTGATGAGAGAAATCACATCGCCGCGACTTCCTGTGAAGCACGCCGCTCCTTCTCGCAGGTGGTCAGCACACTCATAGCGGCCGTCATCAATCAAAGCGTTGTAGATCTTCATCTCGCCGTTCTCGACGATCTTGCAGAAGACATCAGCGGCAAAGGATTCACTCGAGGCGATTAGACCAAAAAATGCGGCGAACACAAAAAGAGTCGATAAGCGCATGGAAAGTCCTCCGTGGAATAGGCGGACCTTAGCAAAGGGCCGCGGGCGAGAGTAGCCTGCGGCCGCATCGAGAAATGGTTTCACGCGCCGCTCGGGCGAGAGGTGAACTTATTCCGGATCTTCGAGGTATGTGTAGCCCGAAAGACCTTCTTCATAGTGCTTCATCAGCGCCTTTGCTTCGTTCTTTGAAAGCGTGCCGCGAGCAATCGATTCCTCGCTCGCGCGACGGATCGACTCGATCAGTTCGGGTCGACTGTACTGAACCCACGACAGAACTTCCGTTACGGTGTCGCCTTCGACGACCTCATCGACGGTATAACCGGCGCTCGAAAGCGTGATGTGCACGGCATCAGTGTCGCCAAACAGGTTGTGAAGATCGCCCAAGATCTCCTGGTAGGCGCCGACTAAGAAGACGCCCATGTAGTAAGGCTGTCCGGTGAATTCGTGAACCTCAAGGCCGGTCTTCTTCTGCTTAGCAAACTCGCCAGTGGCGTCGATGAATTGCCCGATTTTGCCGTCCGAGTCGCAAGTCAGATCGACCAAGATCGCCCGACGATTTGGCTCTTCATTGAGGCGATGGATAGGAAGAACCGGGAAAAGCTGACCAACAGCCCAAGAGTCCGGCATCGACTGGAACACCGAGAAGTTGCAGAAGTATGTATCCGACAGCGTTTCTCGAAGTGAGTTTGCGATGTCCTCAGAGTCAGGGTTGGCGCGTGCGATTTTTTCCATCCGCGTGAGAATCACCCAGCAAAGATTCTCGGCCTTGGCGCGGCTCTGCAGCGAGAGAACGCCGAAGGTGAAGAGCTGAAGGATAGTCTCTTTGATGTGTAGAACATCGTGGTAGTACTCATGGAGGTTGTTCTCGTTGAGCTGTTCCATGATGTAGACGAGATCTTGGATCACACGATGGTCGTCTTTTGATGTCGTAACCGAAGGCTCGCGCTTTTGAACCTCATTGATACCAAGGACATTGAAAACCAAAACAGAGTGGTGAGCGACCAGAGCGCGACCGCACTCAGTGACGATGTCCGGGTGCGGAGTGCCTTTCTCATCGCAGACGCTTTGAATGATCGAAACGACGTCGTTTGCGTATTCTTGTTCGTTATAGTTGATCGAAGAGTCTGTTGCGCCTGAGCCATCGTAGTCGACACCAAGGCCGCCACCGACGTCCATGTACTTCAGTTTTGCGCCCATTGCGTGAAGCTCGGTATAGAAGCGCGCACCCTCTTTGAGCGATCCTTTTACGCAAGAGATCGAGGGGATCTGTGAGCCGATATGGAAATGCAGAAGCTCAAGCGCCTCAATCATGTTCTCTTTCTTCAAGAGCTCTACGGCTTCGACAATCTCAAGCGGCGTCAGGCCGAACTTTGAACGGTCGCCCGACGAGTCGATCCACTTGCCAGCGCCTTTGGTGTGCAGTTTTGCGCGCAGGCCGATCTTTGGCAAAATCGAAAACTTTTTCGCTGCCTCGATGATCATCGGCAGTTCCGACATGCGATCGACAACGATAATTGTATTGCGTCCAAGCTTCTGCGAGAGAATCGCCGTCTCGATGTATTCAACGTCCTTAAAGCCATTGCAGACGATCAGCGCATTTTCGGTGCCCATCATCGCGAGAACAACGAGCAGTTCGGGTTTTGAACCGCACTCAAGGCCGAGGCGTGTTTTTTTGCCGAACTTCACAAGCTCCTGAACGAGGTGACGCTGTTGATTCACCTTGATCGGGTAAACGCCGCGATACGAGCCTTTATAGCCCGACTCCTCGATCGCTTTGCTGAAGCAGGAAGACATCAG
>JAEUWE010000509.1 GCA_016791465.1 Pseudobdellovibrionaceae bacterium | reverse complement strand
GAGCGTCGCTCATGGAGTGGCCGCGATTATGGCTCGCGTCGCGTGCAGAGTTCGGAATCCTACTGGACACGTCAGGGACGCCACTCCCGTTTCAATGACTGCCGTGAGAGCTATTCGACGATTCGCACGCGAAACGGCGTTGAGACCTATGGCAGTGTTTGGTGCCAGAACGGATATGGTTGGAGCCGCATTGAGGATCGCTCGGTGATTGAAACGATCTCGTGGTGCGACTCGCGAGGCTGCACCACTGAACAGACGACGACAACGACCCGAGTCGAAACAGGTGGCGGACGTCGCTCGCGTATGGCTCCACCGGCAGGGCACGAGGCGCGTCGAGATACGTCGATCCCAAATTGGATTGTGAGCGAAGGGCGCATGTATCAGCTGATGCGGGATCTCAATCGTGAATCATTTGATAGCGGTCGCAATGAGATCTTGCGAGACGTCTACAATGATATGCGTAACTCAGGAGAGTTCTTTACTCTTGATCAAGTCGCACAGGTTCTAGTTGGTTATGACCACGACAGTAGTCGAAACCAGGCCTTGGAGATTGTGAGGCCCCTGATCGATCTTCGCTATGGATCACGCAGTAACATCATGCAGACATTTGATCATGACTCTTCTCGCAATGAGGCCCGGCGAATCCTGCGCTAAGCCTGTGTCCCTAGGCTTCGTCACGCGGCCTTCATGCGGCCAAGGATCTGGCGAAGGGCTTTGAGCATGTCGGGATCGTACTTGGCCGCTAGTTTTGAACACATAAAGTCCACCGCGGCTTGTGGCGACATGGGTTCATTGTAAGAGCGCTTGGTGGTGAGCGCGTCGTAGGTGTCGGTGATGGCAATGATTCGCGCCATCGGGTGAATCTCATCACCGGGGAGCTGCTGGGGGTAGCCGTTTCCCAAAAATGATTCGTGGTGTTCAAAGCAGCAGGCCTTCATCGCTTCTGAAACGCCGTACTCGTTTAAAATTTTTAGGCCGTACTGTGGGTGCTTTTGCATTTGGACCCACTCGGTGTCGTCGAGTGGTCCTTGTTTGCAGATGATTTCGGCTTTCACGTGACGCTTGCCGATATCGTGAAACAGAGCGCCGCGCCCAAGCTCAGTGATATCATCACCTGAGTAACCAAGGATTTGTCCAAGGCCCAGCGAGTAGATCGCGACGTCCAAAGAATGATTGTAAGTGTAGAAGTCATGCGATGAGAGTCCGACGAGATAGGACATCGCCGTTGGCTCTTCCTCCATGAAGTCGATAAAGTTGGTGATGAGTTCGCGCGAGTCGTTGAGAGCCTCTTCGACGTCTTGTTTTTCGAAGATTTCCTCGGCAAGGGTGATGCTCGACTCGCGAAGCACGTTGGCTTTCACTTTGAC
This sequence comes from Pseudobdellovibrionaceae bacterium, assembly GCA_016791465.1. Lineage (GTDB taxonomy): Bacteria > Bdellovibrionota > Bdellovibrionia > Bdellovibrionales > JAMPXM01. The sequence goes on along the minus strand of JAEUWE010000509.1, from coordinate 8,103 downwards.
GTCGAGCCCGTCTTCGTTCATGCGATCAAAAACATAGCGTTTGAAATGGCTGCGCTGCGCATCGGGAACGTAAAAAACATCCGCGCGTTCAAGGTGAGCGATTTTTCGTGCGGCCAGCGCATCTCCTGCTCGGAGATAAAGCACCATCCGATTATTGATCATGATGTAGGTGTCAAATGTCGTCGAGCGATCAGGAATGAGTGAGTTAACGCGGATCTTAAAATAGCCGACGGAGGACGGAGCGGTCCCCAGCGCTGAAGAGAGAGCTTGGGACACCGTTTCCGCCTTGTGAACTACGAGTTTAGAGTCTTTTGGACCGGCTGAGTTTGTATTCGACATACCCTAATAGTGTGCCAAGCATTTCTTGACTGTGGAAGGGGGGCCTGAGGCAGATTGGCATCATGGCCGCAGTGATGAGATTCGATACACCGATTCAGTTTATAAAGGGCGTAGGACCTAAGTTGGGTGATCGATTTCGAGACTATGGCATTCAAACCGCGCAGGATTTACTTGAATGGTATCCGCGCGCCTATGAGGACCGCAGAGCTGCTCGAAGTATCGACAGTTTACAGGCAAATGAGCTGGTGAGTCTGCGTGCAGAGGTCATTGGTGTTTCGAGTTATAATTTAGGGAAAAGCCGGAGGAAGGTCTGGGATGTGATCGTGAAGGATCAGACCGGCCGTATTCACTGCAAGTTCTTTCGCGTTCCCTACAAGGGCTACTTCGAGCGCTTTCAAACGGCAAAGAACGGAGTGGCTCAAAAAGTGCGAGTGATCGGAAAGGTCACGCTCTATCGCGGCAACCTCGAGTTCCATCATCCTGATCTGCAAGAGGATGTTCCCGATGCGCTTTCTGACGACGATGTTCTGATTCCGATCTATCCTGAGACAGAGGGGATCACCAATCGCGCACTTCGAAAATTGATTGGCTACGTACTCGACACTTTTGAGCGAAATCCCGATAGTCGAAAACCCGATCGCATTCCGCGGTGGATCTTAGATGAGCAAAAGCTTCCGACGCGTTTTGAAGCGCTGAAGCAGGTGCATCGTCCACCAAAAGATGCGACGCCGGAGTTTGCGGAAATGAAGTCGGCCTATCACCGGCGTTTGATTTTCGATGAATTTTTTTGGCTTGAGATGTATCTCGCCTCAAGAAAACACGCGGTATCGCGTGAACCGGGGCTGGCGCTTTTACCCAAAACCACTCAGGTCGACGCGTTGGTTAAGTCGCTCCCGTTTGCGCTCACTGGCGCTCAGAAAAGAGCGTTCAGCGATATTCTGGCTGACCTCACAGGACACAAGCCGCCAAAGCCGATGCATCGTTTGATTCAAGGCGATGTCGGCAGTGGAAAAACACTCGTTGCGCTCATGGCTGCTGTTCTCGCTGTCGAAAATGGATATCAGGTGGCGCTGATGGTGCCCACCGAGATCCTTGCCGAGCAACACTATCGCACGGCGAAGCGTCTCTTGGAACCGCTCGGTGTAAACGTCGGGCTCTTCACCGGTTCGCTCAAGTCGGCTGAGCGCGCGCAAGGCGAAGCGCTGCTTCGAAGTGGTGCAATCCAAGTTGCTATCGGCACGCATGCGCTGATTGAAGACAATATCGATTTTAAAAACTTGGGCCTTGTCATCATCGATGAACAGCACCGGTTTGGGGTTCATCAGCGCGCGCGTTTAAAGGAGAAAGGAGTTGCTCCCCACTTTTTGATTATGACCGCGACGCCGATCCCGCGAACGCTCGCGATGACGGTGTATGGTGATCTCGACGTTTCGATCATCGATGAGCTCCCGGTCGGGCGATCGCCAATTCAAACGCGAGTCGGCTTTGAGTCGCATCGAGCAAAGATGCTTGATTTTGTTTCGGCCCAGATCGCGAAGGGGCGTCAGGCGTATTTTGTCTATCCGTTGGTTGAAGAGAGCGAGAAGATCGATCTCAAGAACGCAGTTGAGGAATACGAGAAGCTTCAGGCGCACTTTTCAGAGCTTAAGCTCGGTCTTCTTCACGGGCGCATGAAGCCGGATGAAAAAGAAAAAGTGATGCGCGAGTTTCGCGATGGAATGTATCAGATTCTTGTTGCGACGACCGTCATTGAGGTCGGGGTCGATGTGCCGAATGCGAATATTATCGTCATCGAACATGCCGAGCGCTTTGGGCTTTCGCAGCTGCACCAGCTCCGCGGTCGCGTTGGCCGAGGCGAACACAAAAGTTTCTGTCTTCTCATGCTTGGATATGCAGTCAGTGAAGAGGCAAGAGCACGAGTTAAAATTATGGAAGAGACAACGGATGGCTTCGTTGTGGCCGAACGCGATCTCGAGATCCGTGGACCAGGCGAGTTTCTTGGCACAAGACAGTCGGGTCTCCCTGGTTTTAAACTCGCCAATATTGTTCGCGATGTGCAGATCCTACAGGCGGCTCGCGAGATGGCGTTCCAAGTTTTTATTCGCGACTCGAAGCTCATGAAGATCGAGCACAAACCTTTGCGCGAAGAGTTACTAAGAGCTCATGGTCCGACCTCGCTTGCGGCGATCGGCTAAATGCAGGCGTGAGCTCGCCTATAGCGGTAGCACGTGCGCCGCAGCATATGTTTTGGTTTAGTTTTTTCTCCAGCCGTGCTTTCGTCTTTCTCGATGATGACGAAAAGTTCAATGCGTTGCGAAATGTCGGGTTATTTAAAATCCGGTGATGCGCTTTGCAAGACGGTGGCATTTTTTGGGGCCATCTTGATCAGCGGCGCGGTTTTCAGTTCGACAGCAGTGGCTGGTGAGCGTCTTCGACTGCAGACAGGTGACGTCGACCTCACCGATGCGACGGTGAGCAGTGAAAAGGCTCCGGCATTCAGCGTTCGCGTATTTGCAGCGGCCGATGCCGAGGCCGATGTTGGTCTCTCGTGGGTCGGGACAAAAGAAAAACGTCCGAAGGAGCGACTTTCCAAAAAGGTGACTCTTCGGGGCACAAAGCACTTTGTTGTGCAGATGCGCGATCGCATCACGGCCAACGACCTTGTCAATATTCGGTCGTTGAAGATCGAAGTTCTGAGATATCTCCCCGATGATGCTTTGGTGGTTTCGGCGTCTCCCAACGAGATTCAAGTTCTGGGTCGGTCGTCTCCGTCAATTCGTGCGATTTCATTGTATCGTCCGGAGTGGAAGCTTTCTCCGGCGCTGGGCGCCTCTTCTGTTTTTTCAGGAGATCCGCGTGTTCAGGCCGTGCTCTTTCTCTTTCCTGGAGAGGAAGCTGAGCTGGTGGCTTCGCGATTTAAAAAATCGGACTGCCGTGTGCTTTCGGCTGTGGGGCGGACAATCACTGTCGACTGTCCACGCTCTCTTTTGCAGGCGGTGGCCAGCGGAATTGATGAAGTCGAGTGGATCGAGCCAGAGCCTCAAATCTCGAGTGCCTGGTTTCAAGATGATGCCCTTCGCTCACGACTGACGCTTTCGACCGGCGACTATGCTGATTTGACGGGATTTGAGTCAGGGACCAGGCTTTTGGGTTTCGATGAGGCTGAAAAGCGTGGATTTCAGGGAGCCGATGAAGCGGTGGCTTTCGCCGATACCGGTCTTGATCGCGGCGATCTTAAAAACATTCATACGGACTTTTCTGGCCGAGTTGGCCAGCCTTCAATTTTTGGACTTTTCTCAAAGAGCTGGGAAGATCCCGACGGACACGGCACGCATGTGGCGGGGCTGATTGCTGGGAGCGGTGAGGCGTCTGGACGTCGCGTTCAAGGTGGCGCCTTAGGGGCCAAACTTGTTCCGCAGAGTCTGTGGAGTCCGAAGCTCGGCAACATGAGTATCCCGGCTAGGGTCAAAGATATGTTTGGAAAAGCGTATGCTGCAGGCGCACGTATCCATACAAATTCATGGGGCTCGATTGCGTCACTCGGTGTTTACGATTCAATGGCGCAACAGGTGGATGAGTATGTTCATGCCAATCCCGAGTTCTTGGTTCTCTTTGCGGCTGGCAATGGTGGAGAGGATCTTGACCGTGATGGTCGCGTCGACGGTGGCTCGATTGCGGCCCCGGGTACGGCGAAGAATGTTCTGACCGTTGGGGCCAGTAAGAACCAGGTTCTAAAGGGCGGTATCCAAGCCAAGATGATGGACCTTAAGATGGGGCGCGATCGGTGGAGTGCGGAGCCGCTTGCGAGCTCTCGTCTTTCTGATAATGACCGAGGACTCGCGGCGTTCTCGTCACGCGGTCCGACACAGGATGGGCGTTTGAAGCCTGAGGTCGTGGCTCCTGGCACCAATATTTTGTCAACGCGCTCGCAGAGCTCAGGCGCAGATGTTCTGTGGGGCGCCTACAACGACATGTATGTTTGGTCTGGTGGTACATCCATGTCGACGCCACTCGTGGCCGCTGCGGCAGCTGTGGTGCGAGAGTACCTGATCAAGGATCGGAAGATCGCTTCGCCGACCGCCGCTTTGGTGAAGGGTATTCTCATGCACTCGGCGGATGATCTATTTCCGGGACAGTTCGGTGCCATTGGTGCATCGCGAGGGCAGGAGCTGATCCAACAGCGCCCTAACTTTGATGAAGGTTTTGGTCGGGTTGATTTGAAACGTGCGACCGCGCTTTCGCAGGCGTTGATGGTGGATGAGCGAAACGGCCTCGGGCCAGAAGAGCAGCATCTCTATCCAGTGACGTTGTCTCGCTTTGCGCGACTTGAGATGACCTTGGTTTATACCGATGTTCCGGGGGCGGCCGCCGCCACTCAGTGTCTGGTGAACGATCTTGATATTGCAGTTCTCGATCGGGCCGGGCGCCGAATTGAAGTTCTGGACCGAAAGAACAACTTTGAGCACTTAGAGGTTGAGCTGCCAGCGGGTGGTTATCAAATTGAAGTTCGAGGCTACAATGTTCCAATCGGCAAACAGCCCTATGCTCTCATCGTGTCCGTTCGCTAACGGAGAGAGCAGTTCTTTCAATCTGGCATTTGATCGTGTCTGTCTTACCTACTTTCGCCACGTTTACCCTGTATTTGGAGCCGCACTTTCTTACAAAACCTGAAATTCTTGCGACGGGGTGCCGTGTTTGGGCCACGTTTCTTGATGGATAGTGTCAAGAATGATACAACTCGTTCTCGAAACGCGGGCAGTGTCAGTTTGCTGAAGCCATGCGTTATGACATTGCTCTCGCTGCAGGACCGTCGGTTCGGTGGCGAGGTGGGTGGTCCCCGGGAACGGGGTTGAACGGTTAGTGGGGGAGGAAGCGTGCGATCAAGCCCGGCAAAGCCATCAGGAAAAAAGGTTCTGGCAAAGGTGTCGACCAAATCTGATAAGGCAAAAGCTCCCGCTTCTGCTGCGAGCGCAGCGGCGGCTAAGGCCGCTAAAGTCGCGGCGAAAGCAAAGGCGAAGTCGCTGACGTCACTGACTTCGAAAGTGACGAAGACGGTGATCCGTACTCATGAGTCGACAATTGTAATTGAGACTGCGCGTGTCGCGGCCCAAGCGGCACCACTGGCGAGTCCAGAGGTTGCGGCGGCTCCAAAGGCTCCGGACGCAGGAATTCCAATGCCAAAAATTCCAATTCGCCGTGGTGGCTATCGCCCCGGTGCATTTGAGGCAACCAAGACATTGGCTGAGCTCAGCGATGAACCGATCGAGTTTCAGGTTGGTGACAATGCGGTTTACCCTGGTCACGGTGTTGGTCGCGTGAATGCGATTGAAACGAAAGACATCGCGGGGAAGAAACTCACATTCTATAGCATTCAGATTCTCGAGAGCGGAATGAAGATCATGGTTCCGCAAGGAAATGTGAAGAGTGTCGGTCTTCGCCCGATCATTTCGAAGCAAGAAGCTGATCATGTGATCGGTATCTTGAAAGAAACCAATATTAAAATCGACAATCAAACATGGAATCGCCGATACCGCGAGTACATGGAAAAGATCAAAACGGGCGGTGTCCGCGAAATCGCAGAAGTGCTGCGCGATCTCTTCTTGTTGAAAGTTGATAAGGAATTGAGTTTTGGTGAGCGCAAGATGCTCGATACGGCTCGTTCACTTCTGATCAAAGAATTGATTTTGGCCACCGGCCGCGATCAGCTTGAGAAGGAAGACGACGTGAAGGCCATTCTCGGTCTGTAACGTCATAGGCGACTCCGAGTTTAGAAAACCCGCACGAGCAATCGGCGGGTTTTTTTATTTCAACCAGTCTGCGGTATCGCAGTAGTCAGGCAGTCGCGGGCAATTGAGTCGCCGTCCGTCCTCGTCGAGGGCCGATCAGCAGGTCTGTCCTCGAGAAGGGGCGTGTAAGACTGAACTGCTGGCGACTTTTATTTTGGTCACTCTGGGGTGGCTTTATTATCGTCATCGGAAGCCGGCATCCGGCAGCGCGATGGGGAATGCGTTGATGGAATTCAATGCGCTCATGAATCCCTCGGCCCGAGAGGTTATTGAAGTAAAGAAACAGCAGTCTCCTCTTGCGGATGAGCAGGCTGATGGAGGAGGTCGGCCATAGAATCTCCAAAATGACGCGCCGTTTTCTGGACGTCCAAGGTGCCGCTAAGAGGACTGGATATGGCCGGAAGCCGGAGACTTCTCGGGCGACTTTCATAGCGGCGGTGTGTATTCTGGCTCCTGATATTTCGGGGGTATTTCATGGTCCGTGTTCGGTTTGCTCCAAGTCCTACTGGCTATCTGCATGTGGGCGGTGCGCGCACTGCGCTTTACAACTATCTTTTTGCCAAGCACCACGGCGGTCAGTTCATTTTGCGAGTTGAGGATACCGATCTTGAGCGTTCGACAGACGAGTCGATGCGCATGCAGATCGAGGATTTGAAGTGGCTTGGAATCAATTGGGATGAAGGGCCGCATCCGGAGACACATGCCGACATGGGACCTTACGGTCCTTATCGCCAGAGTCGTCGTAAAGAAATTTATATGCAGTATGCGGAGAGGCTGGTTGAGTCAGGCCGCGCCTACTTTGATTTCCGGGGTGATGCCGAGCTTGAGGCCATCAAAGAGCGTCTCATGAAAGAAGGAAAGCCGCCGCAAATTGAAGCGCCGGCTGAAATCGTTCCGCCGGCGGAGGCGCGGGCGCGGATTGCGCGTGGTGAGCAGGCGGCGATTCGCTATCGGGTTACGGAAAAGCGCGACTATGTTTTGAATGACCTCGTACGGGGAGAAGTGCGTTTTCCTTCGGACATGGTCGGAGACTTTGTCTGCATTCGATCAAACGGAATGCCAGTTTATAACTTCTGCTGCGTGATTGATGATGCGTTGATGAAGATCACGCATGTTCTTCGCGCCGAGGAACATCTTTCAAACACACTTCGTCAGATGATGCTGTATGAAGCTTTTGATTTTCCAATTCCAAAGTTTGGCCACCTCTCGTTTATCTTGGGGCCCGATAAGCAGAAGCTTTCAAAGCGCCATGGCGCGACCTCTTGCCACGACTTTAACTTAAAGGGTTATCTGCCGGAGGCTTTGAACAACTTCATTTTGCTTTCGGGCTGGTCGTCTCCGGATGGGCGAGAGATTCTTTCTCGTGAAGAGCAGATCAAGCTTTTCACGCACGAGCGTTTTAATCCGGCACCAGCGGTGTTTGATGAGACAAAGCTTCTTTGGATGAACTCGATGTACCTGCGAGCGCTTCCGCACGATGAACTTTGGACGCGCATCGAACCGTTTTTAAAAGAAGCGAAGATCGAAATCCCACAATCAAAGGATCCGGTATGGCGCGATCAGGCGCTCGGCGCATTTAAGACGTCGATGCAGACTCTTGCTGATGCGCCGAAGCTCTTTGAGACGGTGGCAGATTCGCTGTTCTCGGTGAAGCCAGAGGCGGTTGAAGTCAAGGGTTGGGCGGAAACCAAGAAGGTTTGGGAGACTTGGCTTCAGCTTCTTGAAGCACATCCTTCTGAGAAGGTCTCGGAAGCTGAGTTTGGCGCGCTTCAGGATAAGGTGAAGGATCTTTGCGGGGTGAAGGGGAAGACGTTGTTTCAGCCGATCCGGGTTGCGGTGATTGGACAGCCGCAGGGGACCGAGCTCAAAATTTTAGTGCCTCTTCTGACCAAGACGTCGCTTATCAATCGTGTGAAGACGTGCCTCAAGGAACTGTAAGATGAGTTTGAAGCTCTACAATACGCTGACGAAAAATAAG